>NZ_JBFFKR010000359.1:0-2904 GCF_041555295.1 Ancylomarina sp.
GATGGAGCAAAATAGTATAACTCAATTGGTTGTTTGCGAAGGTGAGAAATATATTGGTTTAGTTCATCTTCATGATATTTTGAAAGAAGGTATTGTGTAGCTTGGTATGATTTAATCACAAATTAAGTAGTTGTTAATTGTAATTGGTTTTATATGTCAGAGAAAGAAGAAGATGGAATGAGTTTCCTGGATCACTTAGAAGTGTTACGTTGGCACCTAATTCGTTCAGTAGCGGCCGTATTTGTATTTGCTATAACAGCCTTCGTATTTTATGATTTTATTTTTAATGAAATTATATTAGCTCCTAAGAATGTTGATTTCTTCACAAATAGAATGTTTGCTCTGTTTGCTGATTATACTGGCATCGAATCCTTGAAAATTAATACTGAGCCTTTTCAAGTGATTAATATTAATATGGCTGGGCAGTTTGCAACGCATATTTCGGTTTCTTTGGTTATCGGTTTAATAGCAGGTTTCCCTTATTTGTTTTTTGAATTCTGGCGCTTCGTAAGACCTGCTTTGTATTCTACAGAAAAGAAACATGCAAGAGGATCGATTTTTTATACCAGTTTCTTATTTGCTCTTGGAGTTGCTTTTGGATACTATGTGATCACACCTTTATCTGTACATTTTTTAGGATCTTATAATGTCTCATCTCAGGTGTTGAATCAGATTAATCTAACCTCTTATATTTCGACGATTACCTCAATAGTTTTAGCAAGTGGGATTATTTTTGAATTGCCTATTTTAATCTTCTTCTTGAGTAAAATTGGTTTGGTAAGTCCTGAGTTTTTAAGGAAATATCGAAAACATTCTATTGTTTTGATATTGATTTTGTCAGCTATTATAACGCCACCAGATATTTTCTCTCAGGTTTTGGTTTGTCTGCCACTATTGGTTTTATATGAAGTAGGGATTAGTATTTCTAAGCGTATTCAAAAACAGCAGGCTCAAGAATTTGAATAAACCCTCTACGCAATAAAATTTGTATAGATTAGTTTTTCTATTAGGAAGGATTTATTGTTAATTTTGAATCCCTAATAATGTTAGGGATTTTTCTTAAATTACAAGAATCATCAACCATGTTCACCTATTAACGTATACATGCTGAAATTATCTAAAGGATTAGTATTGCTATTGTTTATTCTTGTGGGGGTAGGAATAAGCCAGTCTGCATTTACTCAGGTTACAAAGCTTAGAGGTCGAATTGTAGATGCCGAAACTCAAGAACCATTACCATTTGTTAATATTGCTTTTAAGGGTACAACTATTGGTGCAATTACAGATTTCGATGGGAATTATTTTCTTGAAACTCGTAGCCCTACTGATTCACTGCATGTTTCTTTCGTGGGGTATAAGGGGAGGGCTTTTAAAATTCAAAAAGGAATTTTTCAAACTTTAAATATCGAACTACACTCCGAGGCTGTTTCCCTACAGGAGATTAGAGTTTTGCCTGGAGAGAATCCTGCTCATATTATATTGAGGAAGATTATTGCACGTAAAAAGAAAAATAATCCGGCACGTTTAGAGTCCTACCAGTATGAGACTTATACGAAAATGGAAATGGACTTGAATAATATCGGCGAAGATTTTAAGAATAAAAAAATCATGCGCCAGTTTCAGTTTGTTTTTGATTATGTCGATACTTCTGTTGTGACAGGTAAGTCCTATTTACCTGTTTTTATTACTGAATCTCTATCTGACTATTATTATAGAAAAAGTCCAAAGCTTGAACGAGAAGTTATTAAAGCATCTCAAATGTCAGGCATAGAGGATAATGCAAGTTTAGCTCAGTTTACAGGGCAGTTGCATCAGAAAATTAATATCTACGATAACTTTATTGACCTGTTTAATATGGGCTTTGTAAGTCCTATTGCAGATGGAGGTCTGAGTTATTACAAGTATTATTTAACTGATAGTGCCTATCGTAACGGAAATTGGTCTTATCATATGTCATTTAAACCTAAAAGGAAACTAGACCCCTGTTTTGTAGGTGATTTTTGGGTGGCAGATACGACATTTGCTATTGATATTATGAAAATGCGTATTACTAAAGATGTTAACCTGAATTGGGTGAAAGACGTAGTAAGTACGAATGAATATCAGAAATTAAATGATTCTACCTGGTTTTTGAAAAAGCAGAATTTATTTGTTGACTTCATGTTGACGGATAGAGACTCCACTGATAAGATGGGATTTTTTGGGAGAAAAACGATCTCTTATCGTGATGTCAAGTTGAATGTGCCAATTCGTAAAGAGATCGTTAAACTTGAGAATAATGTCATTGTCAATGATGATGCTCTCGGTAAGCAGGCTTCCTATTGGGATAATGCTCGACCATTTAAACTTTCGGAACGAGAATCGGGGATTTATTCGATGGTTGATTCCATTCAGAATGTGCCATTGTATAGAAATATAATTGACATTATTCAAACTTTTGTAACAGGTTATTATACTGAAGGAAATTTTGAATATGGTCCTTACTACAAGCTCTACTCATTTAATGAGATAGAGGGGAATCGCTTCATGTTTGGAGGAAGAACATCCAATGATTTCAGTACAAAAGTCATGTATAATGCACACCTCGCTTACGGAGATAAAGACAATCGATTAAAGTATGGCTTGGGATTCTTATACATGATAAATAAGTTGCCTCGGGAAACTTTTGGAATGCAGTGGAAACATGATATTCACCAGTTGGGAAAGAGTCCGAATGCTTTCACAGAAGGTAATATATTGGCCTCATTGCTTAAGAGGAATCCAAATAATAAACTAACAATGCTTAATCAGTTTGAGGCGCATTACGAAAAGGAATGGTTTCAAGGTTTTATAAATACTCTGAAGTTTCGTTATCGTGACATCTCACCTACTCCAATTGTTCCTTTTGTTTCACCTAATGGCGAC
>NZ_JBFFKR010000360.1:0-2867 GCF_041555295.1 Ancylomarina sp.
AGATCAAGGCTGCTTTTTAAATATCTTTCTTATTTGCCTCATGCTTAAGTGTGGCCGGGTGATTTTCGAACAAGTTCTCAACTTCCCGGTCTTACTAAAGCTTTCGTTAAACGAAAAATATTTAAAAGAGAGGCCCTATTTTCTTGAGCTCAAAAAATGAACCCCTTGTTCCTAATATTGAGTTTAATTGTAAGATTAGTAATGAAATACAAGGCACAAACAAAAACGTTTAGGACGGGATTGATTCTCAATCTATCATCATTCGCAATTGACAATTCATAATTAAACCGAATTCCTGCTGGCATTAATATTTCCATATACAGATCGAACCACCATTTTTTCGAACGCACTTCTACTAGCCGTATCCTGACCCAGTTTTTGCAAAGCATATTGCTGAATTACCAATAAAGGCAATACAATGGCTTCTCTGTTTTCTATCGATCGTTTTGAGATGGGTTCATCAGCCATCAGTTCATCGTACTCCGTAATTTCAAGTATCATCGCTTTTGACAGCTTGTATTCATCAAAAAGGATGCGCCAAAAATCGCTATACGCATCGTCTTCTCCCATATAGGCGGTGAGTTCAAAATAACATTTCGACAAAGACATCATACTATTTGAAATCAGAGCCTTAAAATAGGGAACCTCTTTGTATAAAGCTTTTAAATCGTCCAACCTATTCTGATCTTTTAGATTTTTCAAAGCCGTTCCGATACCAAAGTAGCCTGGTATATTTTGTTTCAACAGACTCCAGGAACCCACAAAGGAAATTGCTCTTAGGTCGGTCAATTCGAGTTGCTTCTTTTGCCCACGTTTTACGGGGCGGCTGCCAATCTTGGCTTTTGAGTAATATTTTAAAGGACTCACATTCTCCAAATAAGGGATGAACATCTCATGCTGCTTTAGCGCGTCATATTTCTTAAAACTTAATTCGCTTAAGTCTTCAAGCAGACGTCTGGATGCTTCCGAAATGGTAACCTCATCGTGATAGGTGAAATTATAAAGCCCTGCTGATATCAATTGCTCACAAGAGTATTGAAATTGTTCTTTTGTACCGTAAGTGCTCGTAATGGTTTGCCCTTGTATCGTCAGCTGAATCTCTTCATTAGATATTTTGGCACCTTGTGAAGCATAAAATCGATGTGTCTTGCCTCCTCCACGAGCAGGCGGTCCTCCCCTTCCATCGAAGAAAATTGATTTAATCTGATACTTCTCACACAATGCGGTCAATGTTTCTTTGGTTTTATATATCGACCAATTCGCTTTTAAATAGCCACCATCTTTAGTGCCATCAGAGAAGCCTAGCATCATAGTCTGCTTGTTATTTCTTCGCTTCAGATGCTTAGCATACAGATCTGTATTAAATATGTCTTCCATAATCTGACCTGCATCGCACATGCCTTTCATGGTTTCAAATAAGGGGACAATATCAAAATTGACATAGCTGATATCATTAGTTGTCCATCTGAATAAAGCAAAGACGAAAAGTATGGAAAATATATCTTCAGAATTGCTGATAATATATCTGTGACAGCCTTGTTCTCCGTTTGAGGATTGGATAGAAGGGAGTTGAATAATATTGGCTATCGTGTCGGCAACAAGTGGATCATCCACATTAAAACTAGACACATCAATTTCCTGCGTCAGAAGAATATTTATGAGTTCCTCTGTTGATAGTTCTTCAATGGTCTCATTGATTAAACCCTCTTTCCTCAGGATATAAGTGATCACTTGCTTATGAACTGAATGATCCTGACGGATATCGAGACTGGCAAAATGCGTTTTGAAAATAGTTACTTTGTCAATCGTATTCTGAAGATCATTTAAATACAAACTGTTATAATTCTCCTGAATGATCTTTTTAATCTCTAGCAAGGGATCTAATATGGATCGGTATGGCAGACAATAATCTTGATTGAACATAGCTGAGTATAACTGATCTCTAAGAGCTTCAATTTTCTCATCAACATGTTTAAAGGTGATTTTACTGCATAGTCGCTTAACATCTGAGTAATAACATTTCATTAAAGTCATTCTTAACTCATTGGCCACTTCTTTGGTTATGTCACTGGTCACGTAAGGATTCCCATCTCTATCGCCACCCGGCCAAAAACCTAAGGAAACAATCTCAGGGTTATCCAAATTGGTGACTTTACTCTTTATCCTACTATAGAGTTCCCCAATTGCATTGTAGTAGACATTTTTGCAGAAATAAATAATATTCTTGGCTTCTTCCAGAGGAGTCGGACTTTTTGCATTGATCAGTGATGTTAGGCCCAGTTGATTCAACAATAGGTCAATCTCATTCACGTCATTCTGAACAATCTGTCCTCTTAGCTCACTCATAATATCGAGTACAGCTGGCTGATAAAACTGAGTAGGATGTGCCGTTAGCACAATCCGTACTTTGAAGTCGTCTAGCTTTTGAAAAACGGCATCCCAATTGCCTCCTTTTTTGGTTTGACTCATCAAGTCACTTAGCTTTGAATCGTCTACATCTTCACGAATTTTGGGCAGAGCAGCATCTTCGATACTATCGAACAAAACAACCTGCCGCTCAACGTAAGAGATCACTCGAAATAAAAAGTCATTCCTCTCATCTTCAGTTTTCAGATGGGTGTGTGTATCAAAAAAGGAGTCTATGATTTCGATGGGGCTTTTAGATGCACTTAAACTTTCCTCACAATAAGCCGAAAGCAAAGGCAAAAGCTGTCCAACATCAACACCTTGATAAGGCAGATTGAGAAATAGGCTGTTATAAACCAAGTATTTCTTTTCTATTAAACTCTCAAACTTCTTTAGACTCGTATTTTCAGATGGGCTTTTCATAGGTAGACGATTGTAAGGGTGATACAATGAGTCTTAAA
>NZ_JBFFKR010000361.1:0-2861 GCF_041555295.1 Ancylomarina sp.
GGCTCTATTCTTTATGCTTCGATTTTCTGGACAAGGAGTATTGACTTTAGCTTCACGTAACATGCTAATGAAATGGTTCAACAAAAACCGTGGATTGGCCAATAGTATTTCATCTGCCATCCAATCTTTCGGATTTGCAGTTGCTCCACTTTTTGTAGCAGGTTTAATCCATAGCACCGACTGGAGCGCCGCTTATTTGATTATGGCAGGCATCATCGTCGCTTTTATCATTTTCGCCTATATTTTCTACAGAGATAATCCCGAAGAATGTGGCTTGATTCCCGATGGAAAGATTGTGAAAGAAAAGAAAAAGAAGTCTTTTACCGATAGCAACAAACAATTCACGCTGAAAGAAGCTAAGAAGACACCAGTCTTTTGGGTTTACGCACTAGCCATTGCCTTTAGTGCCTTCTTTATAACAGGCTTTACTTTTAATGTGGTTTCCATTTTTGAAGTTTCAGGCTTTAGCGAACAGAAAGCATTGAGTATTTTCATTCCAGCTTCGCTGATATCTATTGTAGCAGCCTTGGTAGGGAATGTCATTAGTGATTATATGCCACTTAAGCGTATTTTGTTCATTTACCTGATAGGATGCTTACTTTCTTGTATTGGTTTAACCTTCCTTTCGCATTGGAGTGGCTACTACATTCTAATTCTTGGGAACGGTATTATGGGCGGACTCTTCTCGGTTCTGGCTGCAATTACCTGGCCTCGCTTTTTCGGTAGCGACCACTTAGGCGCTATCAGCGGATTGGCTATGTCGCTTATGGTATTTGGTTCAGCTTTGGCTCCTCTATTCTTTAGCCGAATATTTACATTAACAGGTAGCTACCAACTTGCTGGTCTGGCAGGTGGTGTTTTAGTCATCATCCTACTTTTGTTCGCTTTAAAACTGAACAACCCACAGGAAGATAATTAAGCTCAAAGTGAATAAGGCTGAGTGAAACGAAGTCCGCCTCAGGCGTGATTAAAGTAAACAAAGGATAAAGGAAAGAAGGTTAAAGGATAAATCATTAAACCTTATCAATATATAAAGCCCAATCTCAATAAAATGAGATTGGGCTTTTTTTGTTTTATTTAAAAACCTGACAGATTTAATAAACCTGTTGGACTTTACCTACTTTTTAAACGCTGTCGTATCGCGATAATAATTGGGAGACGACAGACGCTAACAGGTTTTAATTATTCCGTGTTTTCTCTGGATTTCCCTTTTCCTAATTTTAGTTCTTTAGTTCTATCACTATAAATTAGATTAATGCAGTAAATTTTCAACTTAGATAAACAAAAAGATGACTCTAAAAGCAATCCTAAGTTTTTTGATTAGTAACTTTGCCCTCTTGGTAGATGAACAAATCCAACGAGCAAACTATTAAAATATAATTAAACAATTCTATGTGTAAAGAGGTTAAAGCGAAAAAGACAGTGGTGAAGATAGATACTTACGAATCGCTTAAAGCGTTGTATTATTCGGGTAAGGTTAAACCGTCATTAAATAAAATTATTGTTGCATTAGAAAAAGATTCTGAAAACTTAGAACTCGTTCTTTTGGCTTGTCAGTGCTTGGAAAGAGCTAAGGATATTGACAAATTGTCTTTATACGCTGATGTTGTTGTTAGATTGGACCCTAAAATTGCAATAGGATATTATTACAAGGGTGTGGCTCTTAAGCAGACAAAAGGAAAAGAGCAAGAAGCTTTAAAAAACTTTAACGAAGCATTAATTTTAGACCCAAACAACACCATTTACCTTAAAAGTAAAGCCAGCACTCATTTCTCGCTTTACACAGATTATCATTTGCCATTAAAATTCGCTGAAAAACATAGGGTTAAAACGGAAGAGTCTCTACTTAAAGTTATTGAACTGATAGAGCAAAAGGAAAATCCGGATTATATAGAATTGCTGACGATAGCTGATGTGTTTACGCTGATGAGCAAAGGCATACGCGCCAAGAAGTATTACCTTAAAGCAGTAAATGCCTATAAGGCTACTGATGAATCGAAACAAGATAAAAATATATATAAAGACATCACTAAGGCTCAAAATGCCTGTATAAAGTTGTTGGATAAAATTATTGAAGATTAATAAAACAACTTTATATCTCGTCAATAAATATTGCTAAATGGCCGTCACTAAACTGACGGCCATTTTTAGCTAGGGATAAAAACCATTTGCCAGAAAGTAGAGATTGCAAGTATTGGCATATTTATTACTTTTAGCAGTAAACAGATACGGAAGTGCAAAGAATTACCAAACCGTTCTTACCGGAAACTCTTGTGAATATGAAAAAGCGATATCAATATTTAAGCATCCTGGTTCTGATTATTTTAGTTAGCAGTTGCTCCAGCACAAAAAACCTTGTTGGTAAAACTGACAAGAGAAATACCTTTTCTGATGAAGAAATAGCATTAATTATGCAAGGCGATAGCTTGAGCCCAATGCGCGTATTCAAGATCAATAAAAAGTCTGATTCAATATTATTGAGTACAAAAAGCACCGCTGTTAATCTAGAGTTCAATCATCCTGTCCTAAAAAGAGTCGTCAAAAGAATGTATCGCACTGTACGTGATAGTCTGTCGGCAGGTGTTGGTATTGCGGCACCGCAAGTGGGTGTTTTAAAGCAAATTATTTGGATTCAAAGGTTTGATAAAGAGGGATCTCCCTTTGAGTATTATTTAAACCCCAGAATAATTCAATATTCGAAGAAGAAACAAGAATACAGGGAAGGTTGCCTATCGATTCCAGACCGAATGGACACTTTAAATTCAAGAGCATACGCTATTTTGATTGAATATGACAAGATGGATAAAACGCATCATGTGGAAATGATTGAAGATTTTACTGCCGTTATTTTTCAACATGAA
>NZ_JBFFKR010000362.1:0-2856 GCF_041555295.1 Ancylomarina sp.
CATGTCTACCTTCAGTGGATCGGATGTAGTTGGAGTTTTGGAGGCCTTTACACAATTAATTCCTCAGTTGTTGAAAGATAATACAAGTGTTGAATTGGGCGATTTAGGGACCTTTTCACTTCATATTTCAGCCGAAGGGGTCGATTCGGAGGAACAGGTAACACGTTATCGCATTAAGAAAAGTACAATTGCTTTTCGTCCCAGTAAGCGATTGAAGCAAGATATTGCAAATGTTGATTATCGAAAAATTCCGAAAAAATGAAAAAGAATATCCCAGATGGAAAAGTTCGATTCCATAATTTTTTATAAAAAGAATTTGAGATCATTCTTTTTCATCGGGAACATGTTTGTATAGAACAACTCTATCTGTAACAAGCTTTTCGTAATCCTCTGATTCGCCTGATTTAAATACACGAATGACTTTTCCTTCGCAATTCCAAAGCGTAACTCCAAAAGCTAATCTGACTCTTGGGTCGGTAATCATCACATAAAAGACAGTTTCTTTCTTGTAGGAGGCTTGGTAAATTGTTTTCACTACATCGCTATCCTTTAAAGATTCTTTTACCGTTTTGAGCCAAGCTAAATCTTCAAGTGGGTTTTGTACTCCACACTTTAATGTGTCATTGCTACTGGCGTCGCATGATGAAAATCCAAGAAACAGGATTAGTACAGAAGTAATTATTTTCATGATTTTGTATTTTTCCAGAATTTGACTGTTGATGAAGGTAGTCATAAATCTTTACTTGAATGATGATTTATTATCTTCGCAATTGCAATTAACTTAAACACATATAGACAAATGACTATTCAAAGAATTGATTCAACGCCTAGAATGAGCCGTATTGTAGAACACAATAATACGATATATTTATGTGGGCAAACTGCAAAAGATGCTAATGCTGATATAACACAACAAACCATTACGACTCTTGAAAAAGTAGAAGAATTGCTTGAGAAAGCTGGATCAGATAAAAAACACATTTTATCTGTTACCATTTATGTGCGCGATATGAAAGATTTTGCTGCAATGAATGAAGTTTGGGATAACTGGGTAGAGGATGGACATCAACCAGCACGAGCTTGTGTTGAAGCTCGCATAGCACGACCAGAGTTATTAGTTGAGATGTCAGTAATTGCTGCAAAGAAATAATCTGGAATTATAAAACCAAGTCATTAATCTCAGTTTTGATCTTATTCAAAACTGGGATTTTTAGCATTCACAAATTTAAAATTTCATTGAATTAGATTATTAGAGAATTTCTTCTTTATTTTGTATCAGATAAGAAGGTCCTTTAATATTTAAAAGATTCTGATCAGTTTTTCTAATAATTTGAAAAATGGAAAAAATTAAGCATATTCCTGAAAATGGAAAGAAACGGGTTGTAATTATTGGTGGCGGATTTGCTGGATTAAAGCTAGCTCGACAATTGGCAAATACAGCCTATCAAATCGTCTTAATTGATAGAAATAATTTCCACCAGTTTCAACCCTTATTTTATCAGGTTGCAACTTCAGGATTGGAACCCAGTTCTATCGCATTCCCTTTACGTAAAATTTTTCAGAAACGTCAGAATGTCCATTTTCGAATGGCAGATCTATTAGAGGTTAATACAAATATTCAGGAGATTTATACAAGTTTGGGTAAACTTAAATACGATCATCTGGTTTTGGCCACTGGTGTTGATACTAATTATTTTGGCAACAAAAATATAGAGCAATTTGCTATCCCGATGAAATCAGTTTCTGAGGCGATTTTCCTTAGAAATTCGATTCTTAGAAATTATGAGAAGGCTCTTAATGAGTCAGATCCTGAAAAAGCTGCCAATTACATGAATATTGTTCTGGTAGGAGGAGGACCAACGGGGGTAGAGTTGGCCGGAGCTTTAGCAGAAATGAAATCTGAAATTCTTCCTAAGGATTATCCAGAGCTGGATTTTTCATTGATGAATGTGTATTTGTTCGAAGCATCGGGCCGATTGCTAAATGGCATGTCGGATATCGCATCTGAGAAAGCAGAAGCCTATTTGAAGAAATTGGGTGTGATTGTAAAAACTGAAGCACGTGTAGCTGACTATGATGGATTAGCAATTAAACTTGATAGTGGAGAGGAGTTTCATTCTTACACTTTAGTTTGGGCTGCTGGTGTCATTGCAAATCCGATTAAAGGAATTTCTGAAATTGCAGCCTCACGAGGGGGGCGTATTCGAGTTGACTTATTTAATAAAGTGTCAGGCGTGAATCATGTATATGCCATTGGTGATTTGGCTATTCAAAAAGAGGGTGATTTTCAAAATGGACATCCTCAGGTCGCTCAGGTTGGTTTGCAACAAGCAAGTCATCTTTCTAAAAATTTAAAGAATTATCTGCTGAATAAAAGTATGAAGCCTTTCCATTATAAGGATAGGGGTTCAATGGCTACAATTGGTAAAAATTTGGCTGTTGCCGATTTGCCAGGAATGAAAATGCAAGGCTTCTTTGCTTGGCTTTTATGGTTATTCGTTCACTTAATGTCTATAGTTGGTGTGAAAAATAGATTCTTTATTTTAATTAATTGGGTCTGGAATTATTTCACATCCGATCAATCCTTGCGAGTTTTAATAAGACCTAAAAAAAGAAGTTTTACTGATCGAGCTTCAGAAAAGCATCAGGAAATAAAAAAAATAAATCTAAACTAATTGATTTTTATATTCTTAAAGGCACTAAGCATTCATTTGCTTGGTGCTTCTTCATTTTTGTGGCACAAGCTTTGCAGTGTAGAGCAATAATAAGAGTTATATATCAGTTTAAGATTTGTCCTTACCAGAGGATGACTGATTTTTTTTAAACTTAAATACAATTGCCATGAGAAGATCGATA
>NZ_JBFFKR010000363.1:0-2844 GCF_041555295.1 Ancylomarina sp.
ACACTCCATGCGCTTTGGTAAGAATAATAGGGGAAGCTTTCAAATTGATTATGCCTTACAGATCTGGGATAATTTGAAACTCAATGCTCAACTGTTTCACGGTTATGGCGAGAGTCTGATTGACTTTAACCACAAACAAACAACTATAGGCATAGGTCTTTCGCTGACTCAGTGGCGATAGTTTGACATTATTTAGCTACCAATTTCATAACATACCACTCATCCATCATTTTATGAGAAAATTCAACATTCATGTATTCAGCCAGAACTGAAATGGTGCCAAAAGAACAAGCTAAAAATTCGTCGTAAGTAATATTATACATTGGACCTTTCTTAAACGACACGTCTACGTTTTTTAATTTAAACTCAAGCATTTTTTCGCTTTGTCTTACAATCTGTATCTCATTTTCAGGATACATTCCAGTTAAAATAAATAACATGCCATTGGCAAAAGCAGGAAATCCTTCAGCCGGATTCCAATAGGGTTTAAACAGCTTACCAATGTATTCGCCATATTCCTGAGGAGACACCCCTTGCGATTTTGCAAAACGAATACCAGCCAAGTCATAAGCGATGACATGATTGTATAGAATTTCTTGTTTTTGTTCAGGACTTACTTCAGGCACTGTAAATTTTTCCTGAGCATATAACTGACTTGTAAATAGCAAACCAATAATAAATAAGGCTAATTGTTTCATAATTAATCTGAATCATTAAATGAATTCTATATCGATGCCCAAATAGTGAGTAAGAAACGATGACATCAAATCATTCTATCCCCTTAAAACATCAACCCCACAATACAATATTCCGAGGTTGACTTTTGAAACTCAAAGATTAATAATTAATGGCACACAGTATGTCCAATAGTAATCTCTCCTGTAAACATGTTTAGCGTTAAGGTCCCATTGTAATGAGTTCCCATATTACCAATGAGGTTGTAATGCCAGGTTATAAAGTAAATTCCAGGCTCCCAAAAGGTTTTGTCGGTTTCTCTTACTTTAAAAACCTCCCCTGTTTTACTACTAGTTACTTGCCCCTTTAATTGAGTCACTTCTTTATAAGACACACCAGCTACGTAGCGAGATACGTAGTGAACACGTAATACGCCTCCCTCTAAAAAATCTACCTCTTCACCATCGCAATAAATGGGACCCCAATATTCACTTGTGTACCACCCTTGCTCAGCATTGTTTGCGTTGTCTTGTGCAATAGCATTTGTCCAGATTATACCCATAAAAAGGCATACCAATAAAAAGATTTTTGTTTTCATAATCGTAAGTGTTGAATGAATAGAAATTAAAATAAATAACATTCGCAAAAGGAGAAAATCCCTCAGGAGATTCCAAAAGCATTTAAACAGCTTACCAATGGTATTTTATTCATTCAAAGTTAGGGTCGTTTCATTCAATGGTGTAATACTGATGTTGCATCGTTTTACAAGTATGAGAAAAGCTTGAACTTATGGTGCACAATTGTATTTATGTGCGAAATGATTGGATATCGTAGGGGGATGAGGTCTTAATTATCCTTTAATATCTTGTTTTGCAACTCATCAAACCAGTTTTCAACGATGGTTAGTTCCCTTGAAGAATTACTAATATTTTCCGCTTTTAATACCAATATTTTTTGTCTGTTGGGACTCACAGCAAACGACTTAAGCGGCACATCAATAAAGCTGCTATTTGTAAACAAAAGGACTGGTTTTTCGAAATTAAAGGTTGAATCAATTTTAACTTTAGCTGCAAAAAACTGGAGATTATTTCTGTAAAATATTTCGTCCCCATCGAAAGACCAAAGTGGATCGAAGCCTAATCCATTCGATATATTCCACTTTTCCCCCTTAGGAGGATAGGCTTGTACAAATGTTTCTAAATAACCATTCTCATCGGTTAAGTAGGCGAAGTATTTTGAGTCTGGTGAGAAGTCAATTTGCGATTCGAAAAAATCGGTTTCAAGAACAGGGATTATTTTAGCGTCCTCAAACGAATAGACATATAAATTCTGGTTGGAATGAAACCCCAGATATTTATTGTCGGCCGACCAATCATTAAAGGATAAGATATTCTCGAATTCAAACACTCTTTTAATCTCTTCACTTCCATCAAGCGAGAAGGTCGTAATTTCCCTTGCATCTAATAAGGTATTTGAGAATGCTATTTTTTTACCATCTGGACTAAAAAAAGGACAACCACTTATTGAAGCCAGAGGAACCCTTGTTTTGTTTCCTTTTTTAAAATTATAAACATAGAGCTTATCCGATAGCTTATAGCTAAGGTTTTCGCCGGTTGATGAGATTGAAAATGAGCCATATTTTGCTGGAGGCAATGGCAAGGAATCAATGATCTCACCTTGTCTATTCACCCACATAAAGCGGGTTAAATTCGCGGCTCCTCCTTTGGCAAAAATCAAATCGCCATTATCCGAAATGGCAAACTGCCCAGAATAGCCATTTATCTCTGTTCTGATATTCTGGAATAAAGGCGTTGTTTTTCCAGTAATTTCACCTTTTTTATAATCAAAAGGAGTCACCATTAATTTGGACTCGTTGACAAATAAAAGATGTCCTGTTTTTATATAATGAACATTACTGCCTTTTTCACTAAGCATTTTTACTTCACCCGTCTTCAATGAAATGAAATCAAATTCATCTCCATTTCCAATGATATAATTTTCGTTGGGTAAAAATTTTGGGAAGGTTATCCAATCGATATAGTCCTTATTGTTGTGGTACAATTTAATCAGCCTGGGATTCCCCCCATTTTCGGAAACCACCCTTAAATTTGAGCCTTGATTGTCGGCATAAACAATGGAACCATTTTCAGCCCAGTCGCCACCAAAGGG
>NZ_JBFFKR010000364.1:0-2822 GCF_041555295.1 Ancylomarina sp.
GTGGCAGTCCGTACAAACGGCACTTGATAGTAGGCCCTTTTTAATCATACCCTTTCCATGAACACTTGAGGAATAATCGTGATAGGCATCCACTTCCTTAAGTTCGGTTTGCTGGATTGCCCTGCCATCTTCACGGTGGCAGCCACCACAAAGAGCAGGAATAGAAAGACGATACACGGGCGATGTCTCATCCTTTTTAGACTTAACCAGATGCTTCCCATGACAATCGGTGCAATAGGGAGCAGACTCTTTTCCCTCAAAATAGGCCACGCCATGCCCACTTATCGCATAGATTTCAGATATTTCAGCATGACAAGAGGAACAATCAACTTTACCCGCCGTTTCGCATGGTCGCCGTTTTCTTGCAGAAACATCGGAGTGACATTTTACACAAGTGATATTGTTATGAGCCGAAGTTGTCAAATGGTTGACATCAACCTGAAGTGAAATAGTATCCAATCCAACAAGTTTATGAACCTCTTTCTTTTCGTGACACACAAGGCAAGACCGATCGGATATGGTTTCAAGAATATTTTGGATATTTACGATATGAGGTGGATGACAGTCAGTACAAGCAGGAATAGCCCCTGGCTTTTTCTCCCACTGTTGTTCGTTAATCACCTTGGTATGTACCTGTTCAATTCTTGCATGACATTTCATACAAGTAGAAGCAATATTCTTGAGAGAAATACTGGACAGGCGATTATTATGGGGTAATATCAAATGGTTTCCATGACAATTATTACAAGTCGCCGTAACAATCAGACCACTTTTATACAAACCTTTACCATGTATACTCTGACTGTAATTCTGCAATATATTGTGTTCTGTAATCTTGTAGGTTCGAGCAACAGGAGCCCCTTCCCGATGGCATTTTCCACATAGAATGGGAATATTCATTTTATAAGTTCGGCAAGCAGGATTGGTATGGGATAAAATATCGTGCCAACCATGACACTCCTTACAATCAGGAGCGTACCTCGCTCCTTTTTTCAATGCCTGTCCATGAATACCCAGTTCAAATTTAGTCTGAGCCTCTTCGTGGCAAGTCCCGCAGTTTACAGGTGACATCTCAGTAGGGTGCGGCCAATCGTCTCCAACGGCTGACTCAGGATGGCAGGCTATACAGGTCACTCCTTGATGGATGGATCTAAGCAATAGAGGGTGATCAACCCAAACTGATTGTTTTTTGTTATTCCCTTCCCTTACGATATAAGGATCGTCATGACACATCATACATGTTTCGTCATCTTGGGCAATAAGAAGAGGGCTACTGAAGAAAGCCAGTAGAAAGATAGAAAGCCAAATGAACCATTTTACTTTTTGCAGATAGGGAACAGCCATATTGAACTGAATAGTAGAAGTTAAACTAATATACTACCCAAGTTAATGACTATTCGAGTGAAATAAAAAAATAATAGCCGAAGGATAAATCCCTCGGCTATACATATCTACTTGTTATGACGAATAAGCCAAACACAAATAGTCCTTTTTTCATGAGATTGCCACAGCCTCGTTCCTCGGCTTCGCAATGACAGGTTTATTAAAATTATTATTTCAAATTCTCATTTAAGAAGTCAGTCATCATTCCATAAAGGTGTAAACGTGTTTTTCCTCCATAAATACCATGATTACGGTTGGTGTACATGTGCATCTGGAATTTTTTATTGTGCTGAACCAATTCTTCAGCCAACTCAAGACTATTCTGCATGTGCACGTTATCGTCTGATGTGCCATGAATTAAAAGGAACTTGCCCTTTAACTGATCAGCAAAAGAAATGGGTGCATACTTATCGTAACCTTCTGGATTCTCTTGTGGTGTGCGCAGATAACGCTCCGAATAGATGCTATCGTAATAGCGATAAGAGGTAACAGGTGCAACAGCAATTCCTGCAGCAAATACATCGGCCCCACGGAACATACAAAGCGATGACATTTGTCCACCAAAGCTCCAACCAAAAACGCCAATCTTAGAACCATCGATATAATCGAGACCAGCCATATATTTACCTGTTTCAATTAGGTCAATCGCTTCCAAATTCTGAATTTGCATATAGGTGCATTTCTTAAAAGCTTCACCACGTGCTCCTGTTCCGCGATTATCAACACAAACAACCACAAAACCTTCCTGAGCTAAATATTCGAACCATTCGAAACGGTAGCGATCAAGAACTCGCTGCGATCCAGGACCTCCGTAGAAAGTTAATAAAGCAGGATAATTCTTCGTCGTATCAAAGTTCACAGGCTTAATCATAAAAGCATTCAGCTCTACATCTTCCGAGGTTTTGAAAGAAAAGAACTCGCGCTCTGGCAATTGATAATCTGCCATTCTCTTTTTAAGTGGGGCATTATCCTCGAGTACACGAATCTGCTTCCCTTTGGCATTGTGCAAAGTCACCAATGTAGGTATCTTGGTATTCGAAAAGTAATTGATATAGTACTTAAAGCCATTACTGAAAACAGCGGCATTCGTTCCCATATCTTTACTCATCTTCTTCGTTCTCTTTCCTTTTATATCCACAGAATAAATCTCACGTTGTAAAGGAGATACCGCTGCTGCCTGATAGTAAAAAAGTTTGTGTGCCTCATCGTAACCTAAGAATTGAGTCACTTCCCAATCTCCCTTGGTTATTTGTCGTTTAAAATTGCCATCTATATCATAAAGGTAAATATGATTGAAACCTGACTTTTCACTAGTTAAGATGATTGACTTACCATCTTCAGTGAAAGTCAAATCATCGTTAACATCAATCCAAGCCTTATTCTTCTCTTCATAAATCAACTTGTGATCACCCGTATTTACATCAGCAAACAAAAGCTCA
>NZ_JBFFKR010000365.1:0-2819 GCF_041555295.1 Ancylomarina sp.
ATTGGATTTCACCAATCTGGCTCTAATGTATATGGATCAATCCATAAAAGTGAACAAACGAGAAGACGGACTTTATCATGCATATAATCTGATCTCTTTTTCAGACCAAACTGTTTCTGTACGATATTTATACCAAATGCTAGAAGGGCAGGTTGCTGTTTTAAGTTCAGGTTATTTAAATGCTCAGGAAAGTCTTGATGTGTTGAATTGTTTGAAGTGGAGTGAACTGTTTAGACGTGATCAATACAGTTATTTCCTATATCCAAACAGACAATTACCGCGTTTTACAGAAAAAAATAACATTCCAGGAAAGCGTGTAGAGGAATCCAAATTATTGACAAAACTGATAGCTGATAATGACTCTTCAATTATTAGCGTTGATAGTATGGGTGGGTATCACTTTAATGGCACATTCAGGAATGCAGAAATTTTGAGTAATGCTATAGGCGACCTAAACTCTGATAAGTACGCTCATCTGATTAAGGAAGAAAAAGAAAAGGTTCTTGATATTTTTGAAGAGATATTCGACCACCAATCTTTTACGGGTCGTTCGGGTACTTTTTATGGTTTTGAAGGATTGGGTAGTATCTACTGGCATATGGTTTCAAAACTGTTGCTGGCTGCACAGGAAAGCTATTTTAATGCCATACAAGAAGGCGCTAGTCCGATTACTTTAGGCAAAATTAAAGACCATTATTTTGAGATTAAAGCTGGTATTGGCTTGTATAAATCACCTGATTTATATGGAGCTTTCCCAACCGATGCTTATTCTCATACCCCTTCTACTGCTGGAGCTCAACAACCAGGTATGACAGGTCAGGTAAAAGAGGATTTTATCTCAAGAATGGGTGAACTGGGTATCCATGTTACTCATGGAGAAATCGTATTTGATACATCTCTATTAAACGATCAGGAGTTGTTGAGTCAAGACGAACTATTCGTTTACTACGATATCAATGGAAAGAAGCAGCAAATATCTCTTGGTGCAGGACAATTAGGATTTACATTCTGTAAAGTGCCTGTAGTCTACAGGTCTGGAGAATCAACCCAAATAGTAATTGCATTTAAAAATGGAGATACGAAAGTGATTCCAAACAATATAATTGATGGAGAGACAAGTGCTTTGATATTTAATCGAGGTGGTGAAGTTGAAAGGATTGAATTATCAATCACAAAGAATTAATAAAAACACAGTATCTGTATAAGCAACTTTTTAAGCCTTGCTTATGCAGATACTTTTTAATCTAACCATTAAATCCCTATGCTATGTCTGTACGCAGTGAATATCTAATGTCCCTGGCTGGTAGTGATTTTTCTACCAAAACGAAAGATGAATTATTAGCTCTTTATAATCAAATGTTGAATGATGGGATGCATGGACTATGTTTCAGCCCCTATCTCGATGGACAGGAGCCTGGCACAGAAATAAGCGAAGAACAAATCAGAAGACGAATTGATATTATCAAGCCTCATACCCAATGGGTGAGATCATTTTCATGTACCGAAGGCAATGAGTTGATTCCTAAAATCGCCAAAGAGAAGGGGATGAAAACCATGGTTGGAGCCTGGTTGGGCAAATACAAAAGTATCAATGAGCAGGAAATAGAGGGGCTTATTAAGGTTGCCAAGGCGGGACATGCTGATATTGTTGCTGTAGGTAATGAGGTGTTGTACCGTGAGGACTTAACTGAAGATGAACTTTTAGACTATATCTACAGGGTAAAAAAAGCGCTTCCTGGAATTCAGGTCGGTTATGTTGATGCCTATTATGAGTTTGGCAATCGTCCAAGAGTTACCGAAGCTTGCGACGTAATATTAGCTAATTGCTATCCATTCTGGGAAGGTTGCAGTTTGGAACACTCTTATCTTTATATGAAGGATATGTACAATCGTGCATTACAGGCAGGTAAGGGTAAAAAAGTAATCATTACAGAGACTGGCTGGCCTAATGTTGGTGAAATATTCCATGGTGCTGAGCCTTCTGAAGAAAATGCCCTTAAATATTTTATCAATACACAATTATGGTCTAAGAAAGAGGATATTGATATTTTCTACTTTTCATCTTTCGACGAGACATGGAAAACCGATGACGAGGGTGATGTTGGAGCCTATTGGGGAATTTGGGATAAGGATGAGAAACTAAAATTCAAACCATCAGTTGAATTACAATCACAAGCTAAGCACACACATCAGTAAAGCATGAAGATTAAAGAACTATTAAATATAGAACCTGGAAAAGCGATTTGTTATTCAGGTTTCAGAGAAGGTCAAAGTCCTGATACAGGTATATTCCCAACTTACGAGCAGATAAAAGAGGATCTCTTAATTCTCCATAATCATTGGAAATATCTTCGTTTATACGACTGTGATAAGCATACAGATATTGTTCTGGATGTTATTGTAAAAGAGGGACTTGACTTTAAAGTAATGCTTGGCGCTTACATAGGTGCTGAGATGAACAATTTTGGCTGTCCATGGGGAGGTTTTTATTCAGAGGATGAATTAAATAAAAACAAGGCAAGAAATTTGAATCAAATTAAGAAGTTGATTCAACTTGCAAATGAGTACCCTGATATAATTTTCTCCTTATCTGCCGGTAATGAGGCTTTGGTGCACTGGACAGATCACTACGTGCCAATAGATACTGTAATTAAGTATGTTCGTTTGATTAAAATGGGAGCTAAACAGCCTGTTACATTTTGTGAAAACTATGTGCCTTGGCAGGAAAAGTTACATGATTTGGTGGAGGAAGTTGATTTCATATCCATACATACTTACCCCGTTTGGGAATATAAAAATATTCATGAGGCTTTAGAATA
>NZ_JBFFKR010000366.1:0-2807 GCF_041555295.1 Ancylomarina sp.
CTATCAAAACAAAATCCATAAACAAAATAAACTCGTGTGTAAATATATGTACAGAAGTAGAATAGAAAGCTTCTACACATTTATTTTCTGAGCTGGATTACCCTCCTCTCCTGAATTATTTACAGGGAGTATTATTTATCACACTCCTTACATAAGAAAAGGCTTAAATCCACTGTCGTTTTCGGAATACGATAACACCGATGATGGATAAAAATAGTGAACTAACAATAATTGTAGGCATTGCCCAAGATGAATTTTCAAATGAATTAGGCACATTCATGCCAAATACACTGGCAATGAGGGTTGGAATCATGAGAATAATCGAAATGAGAGTCAATTGTTTCATCACCACATTCAGGTTATTCGATATCACAGACGCAAAAGCATCCATCATACCACTCTGTATGTCTGAGTAAATTTGAGCCATTTCCAAAGCCTGTTTATTTTCAATAATGGCATCGTCAAGTAAATCATGATTGATCTCACTGCTTATTTTCTTCGAGTTTCGAAGCTTAGCCAATACAACCTCATTCGCCTTAATCGAAGTGATAAAATACACCAAACACTTCTCCATTTTCAGGAGTTTATTTAGTTCTCTATTCTTAATCGACTTCTCAAGATCTTGCTCGATAAGGGCGGTTTGTTGATTAATTTGTTTTAGATATTTCAGGTAGATATTACCTGAACGCAAAAAGAGTCTTAGCACAAAATTATACACATCAGAAACGCCACGATACTGCTCTCTAAAAGGTGATGATTGTTCAATGGGCAAAACCTCATTATTCTGTAAACACAGGGTTAAGGTGAAATCCGGAGAAACATAAATACCCAAAGGGATGGTGTGAAATGGCGTTCCTTTATTCGAGCTTTCAACCGGTACACGCATAATCACCAAAGACCAATCGTCGTCGAATTCGACACGCGATCGTTCGTCGGTATCTAAAATATCTTGAATAATATCAGTAGGTAGTTGAAACTCGTGGTGGAGTCGCTGAATTTCTTCGGCAGTAGGTTGAGTAACGTTTATCCAACAGCCTTTTTCAGCTTTAGGGATTTCAATATACCCCCCAAATGTTTTAAAAATTTTAATCATTTTATTTCCCTATAATACGAACTATAGGGAATCAAGACTTGCCCCTTACAGATCAGTTAATACACTTATTCTACTATGATACGGGCCTTCGTCCATGACAATAATTGTTTTTTTTATGCGCTCAAAAGTAATCGAATTATTCAATTCGATGTTCCTAAGCCTCATCTTTTTATTTTTAATTCTGATTTTTATTGGGGAGTCTGGTGCTGCTTACCTGAGCTAGTAAACCTAAGGGATAGCTATCGGGAATGTTTCCATCTCTCTAACTTAGGAATCCCCTTGGTAAAGAAACCAGCAATAAAACCGGGAAAACCTATTTCCTTAAGCTTCACCTTACAAAAGACTTGCATTTTTTCAGCCGTATCAATTTCGGGACTCAAGAACTTACCTTTCATAAAACAATAGGAACAATTCTTACGGTTAAAGAAAATCGTAATTCGTAATTTCTAATTCATAATTTCCAATTATAAATCGTAGCCAATCTTATCCGAAGAGGAAATCACAAAGGTACTATTGAAGCGGGTTAAGTATTCGAACTTCGAAAGTTTCTCTTGAATAAAATGCTGAAAGGCATTCATATCTTTCACCATAATCTTCACCATCGCATCAAAATTTCCTGATGTGATATAAAATTCCATAACCTCAGGCAAAGCCAATACTTCGGATTCAAATTTCTCTACTACATCTCGCGTGTGCTTGGTTAAGGATATGGAGATAAAAACGACCATGCTTCTGTCGATTTGCTCAGGGTCGAGAACAGCAACATAGTTCTTAATAATACCACTTCGTTCTAGCTTTTTTACTCGCTCGTAAACAGGGGTATTACTCAAGTGTAATTTCCCAGCTAACTCTTTGATAGTAATGCGACAATCCTGCTGAAGGAGTTCTAATATCTTTCTATCGGTACGATCGAGATTTTCCATAAAAGAATATTTTTCTATTGATTCGCTCCTAATGAAGCTTTACAAAGATATTAATTCTTCAAAACCCACACTACACTAGAACAGTTTTCTGTATTCAAACCACATTCTAGTAAATAATTAGGCATTAAAGTAAATTTACAAGAGTTTTTAACCTAAACGATAGGTTGAAAAACACAAAAATCAAAACAACAAACAAAATCGAAATACAAATGAAAGAAATTAGATGGCACGGAAGAGGCGGACAAGGTGGTTTTACCGCTTCTCGTCTTTTAGGAATTGCAGCTAGTGTTCACGGAGGAAAACATGCCTTGGCATTTCCATCATTCGGACCTGAGCGTAGAGGAGCTCCAGTTCTAGCCTTCACCAAAATTGACGATACAAAAATTCACGATCGCAGTGAAGTTCAGAATAGCGACTACGTTGTGGTGATGGATGAAACTTTAGTGACTCCTGGATTCGAAAGAGGAATCAGACCGGGTGCAACTATTCTTATCAACACAGAGAATGTTGAAAAATACCGTGAGCCTCTAGAAGGATTTCAAGTAGTAGGTATTGATGCATCAAGTTTAGCTATGGAGATTTTGGGTCGACCAATTACAAACACCGCTATGTACGGCGCTTTAGCTGCTGCATCGGGTTTAGTTAGTTTAGAAGCTGCTCTTGCTAGTATCAGAACTGAGATGAAGCCTAAGTTGGCTGAATTAAATGTTAAGATTGTGGAACGTGCCTTCCAACTAATTAATAATTAACAATTGGTAATTATTAATTACTAATCATTCATTACTAATTGA
>NZ_JBFFKR010000367.1:0-2798 GCF_041555295.1 Ancylomarina sp.
CTGATGATCTATCGATTGAGGCTGATGAAAAACTCTTGGTTCAGGTTTTGGTCAATCTGATTCAGAATGCCCAACATGCCATTAGCGATAAGGGAATCATACAGGTGATTGCCTGTAGAGCGAGTGAGGAACAGACCCTGATTAGAATCATAGATAATGGTATGGGTATCAAATCAGAAGATATCAAGAATATTTTTGTGCCCTTTTTTACAACACGTGAGAATGGTTCTGGTATTGGACTCAGTGTCACGCGTCAGATCATCTGTCTGCATCATGCTAAAATCTCAATGGAGTCTGTATATGGGGAAGGCTCGCAAGTAGAGCTTAGTTTTCCGGCTTACAAATAATGAGCCTTTATTTTTTTAGACGCAGATTTATTAAGATGAAATATGATTGAAGCTAATTAGTCATTATCGATTAGTGATGAATAATTGGATGATTAAAATGATTTCCCGCAGATTGCGCGGATGATCGCAGAAATAAAATGAATCGTTTGGCACTGATTTAAAATGTCAGGTTATACAAGCCCCAAAGGGGTGAGATCGATTAGCAAAGGGGAAAGCCCTTTGTAAATTGATGATTGTTTTTTTTAAGCCCTGAAAGGGTGAGATAATCTATCGAAAACCCAATAAATAAGTGAACTTGATTATTGACTTTTGTAGGTGTAAAATGCAAAACCAGAAAAAAAATGATGTTCCCGACGCAACCTTTTTGCCATTCTACAGTCTAAGATAAAAACTATAATAAGTTTTTATCTATTTTAATGGGGTTAAAATAGGTGGGTGTGGTCGATAGGCTGCACCTTTTTTTTTTGAGTTTATTTGGGATTGTCACGATAAGAAGAGGAATTAGTCGAACTGTAATATCATGAAAAAAAGGAACGAGTTGACGCAACCTTTATGGCATTCTCTCATCATAATTAAAGTTAAAAAGATTTGTATTTGCAATTGTCCAAAATTTGCAAGAATTGTTTAAGTAAAACTTTTATACAGTTGTAACTAAAATATGCCATTCTATTTACCTGTAAAGAGTTTTATTATCTATTTTAATTTGGGGTTAAAATAGGTAGGTGCAGTCGTGAGACTGCACCTTTTTATCTTAATTCACTGTCCTTGTAAATATAGCAACTCCATATATATAAGATTACTTTTTCCCTTTTTTCAAAATAAGCTCACCCGTACTGAAAAAATCGGTATGCCACACATCATCACCTTTATGTCTCCAATCATCAGTTGGCAAGTGGACGTATGCATTTGTTTTTGCCATACCTGTTGCGCCTTCAAAACGTCCCGTACCCCCATCAAAATACATGTCGTCGTTAAACCTCATGCTGTAGAAATTCGAATTGTCTTCTAAGTTTGGGATAACAGTACCAATTGGAATCGTAACATATAACTCATCTCCATTGGCAGCTACGAATACGCCTTCGGTTTCCCAATATTCTCCAGTTGCGGTGTTATTGCAAAAAGTCATGACAGTCGTGATTTTTCCCAGATGATTAATGACGCCACTTCCTTTCATAGTAATATTAAATGTGGGCATTTCACCACAGGATCGATCATTAGGATCGGTATGGTTCCAAACCGTAAAATTCGCTTTAAAAGGAATAGTTACGCTTAATTCTCCATCGTCCAGAGTCGCACCATATTCAGTGCTTTTCAGATTGCCGAGGGCGCTCATCTCTTCGGCACTTTTCAGATTGTCATCTGTGTTAACATCTTCGGTATTCTCACTGCAAGCAGCCACCAGAGCCAGGCAGACCAAAACAAACAATAATTCTTTAAATTTTTTCATAATCATGAATTTTAGGTGAAACATGAAAATCGGGACTATTTAATCAATACAATTTCCAGAGAAAATGATGGTAGAATTTATAATTATCTTGTCAATCATCCTAAAAAAGACAGTTTGACCTTAGCTTAAATAAAATATGAGGATCTTGTCTTTTACTCATCCTTTTTGGTATTTCTTGGCAATACCTCCTCTGGGAATGGGAAAAGGATGGTTGAGTTCTTTTCAGCAGCAATATTGGCCAGAGTTTGATACAGCCTTAGCTTGATGGCTGAGGGGGATTTATCGATGAGTTTACCCGCGGCTAATAAGTTCTCAGCAGCTTGTTCCTCGGCAAGGGCAAGAATGATTCGGGCACGACGAGACCGCTCTGCTTCGGCTTGATTGGCCATCATGCGTCTCATATTTTCGGGCAATTGAATATCTTTAATTTTCACGTCGATAATGATGATACCCCATGATTCGGTTTCCTTTTCGACAATACGTTTGATATTTTTACCTATCTCTTCTCGTTTCGATAGGATGGTATCCAGTTCCACCTTACCACAAACATCCCTTAAGGCGGCCTGAGCCAATTGCATAATGGCAAACTTATATTCTTCAACTTCCAGAACGGCTTTCTCAGGATCGATAATCTTAAAAAAGACAACCCCATCGATACTACAAGGCACATTGTCTTCAGTCATCACCTCCTGGGAGTCGATATTGATGGTGATCACACGGATATCTACAATCTGTATGGTTTCTACCAATGGAATTATCCACCTGAATCCAGGTTGGAGCGTATTAATGTATTTACCAAATCGGAATTTGAGGGCTCTTTTGTATTCGAAAATGATTCGAATACCACTCAGCAGGAAGACGATAAATCCAAGGCTAAAAAGAATTAGAGGGTTCATAAGGCTTGTTTTTAGATGATTGACAAACTTTATGTATGGGGCGGAGGACTCTATTGTAAATTTACGAAAAACAGAGAGCTGAGGCAAAAATAGTTTTGATGCAATTCC
>NZ_JBFFKR010000368.1:0-2795 GCF_041555295.1 Ancylomarina sp.
CGAATAACCCTGAAATGTTACGATGGTTTAAGTTTCCGGTTAGTAGCAAATCCTCTAAAGAGGAATCGACCGAGTTAGAGACTCAGGAAGATATGGTTTAAGGGATTTTTTATAGTTAGAGTTTAAAGGCTTCTTATCGTTATGGTAGGGAGCTTTTTTTTGAATTATGAGTTAAGAATTTTTAATTATGAATTACGAATTACGATCCCGATAGCTAGCGGGAATGAATTATGATGATTGAAAGGATGAGAAATTTTAATTCTTTTTGTTGAAGGGGGGCGTTTGGATCATCCGAGCTTAGATCGAGGTGATAGAATAAGGATGAAGGTTTTTAAAATCGATCCAAATCTCGATTTACCTATCCCGATTATTGAATTGCTCCTGAATAATGCCTTAGATTTGCATCGAAATGGAATTATTAAAACGAATGGGTAATAATACGTAGAAATGTGTTGTTGCGCTGGTCTGTTTTAATTACAAATTACGATTAGGAGAAACTCAGAAGCCCTACTTTTTCCTTTATTACACGCGTAAGAGCTCTATTGATTATTTTAATTATACTTGACCCCTGGAAATATAAAGAGACTTATGAGAGATTTTGCAGCTATCGATTTTGAAACCGCTAACCAGAATGGTAGTAGTGTATGTGCTGTTGGCGTAGTTGTGGTTAGAGATGGAGAAATTACCGATAAGTTCTATCGTTTGATTCAGCCTGAACCGAACTTCTATACCTATTGGAATACCAAATGCCATGGTTTAACTGTTGCTGATACCGATGATTCACCTGTTTTTTCGAAGGTTTGGAAAGAAATTGAACCGCTTATAGTGGGATTACCTCTTATTGCTCACAACAGTCGGTTCGATGAAAGATGCCTTAAAACTGTTTTTAAGACTTACCAAATGGATTATCCCGATTATGAGTTTCATTGTACTTTAAAGGCTGCGAAAAAGAATTTCCCCGATCTTGAAAATCATCAGCTTCATACTGTATCGAGATATTGTGGTTACGAGATGCGTAATCATCATGAGGCTCTCGACGATGCTTATGCGTGTGCTATTATTGCGATTAAGCTATTTGTAAAGCCTAATGAGGCATTGAATTATAAGTTGGAGCTATAATATCTTATTCTCCACTCAAGCTGCGATACTGAGGTCGGAGTCTTGAGCTTTTTTGAGGAAAAAACAAGGGCTGCTAATATAGAATTGGCAGCCTTTTTGTGTCTAAGGGATTGTATTAGAATGGTAGCCGACTTTAGACGATTCAACACATAAACGGCAACAGGTTTGAAGTGTATTCTTAAAGCTGGCAGGGCTGGTTCGGTGCAGTTCGGGCTGCTTTAGTCTGCTTTCAATTTTTTTTGCTATAGCCCTTTAGCAAAGCATAAGCTGTCAGCTATTTTCGCCAGTTTACCATACTTCTTAATCTGACTATAACCATTCTTCACATAAAGCCTGTTTGCTTCAGGCTGGTTCTTACCTGTGAATAATATACACCTGAAACTCCCCAATTCTTTCGCCCATTTCTCTAATTCAGACAGCATATGGGTTCCAATTCTTTTTCCTCTCACTTCAGGTGAAACATACATTCTCTTTATTTCCATGCAGTTCGAATCGTATGCTGCTATTGCACCACATCCTATTGGCTTATTATTTTCGTATGCCAAAACAACGTATTTGATATTTTCAATTGTATTAAATTGAGATAAAGGGTGATCCGCACCATCCCTTTCAGCAAGGTCAGCATTCAGCAATTGAACCAGTTTTATGAATTCCTGATTTTCGGCGTTTGTTCTTACAATTCTTATCATCTTATTTTTATATGAGGCGTAAGGTGTTCAGGGGATGCGCTATGCCTTGCTGTTGCACACGGTTTTTATTTTTTCCAATACTAAAAATAAGCATAATCAAAGAATATTTACTCCCTTGAAGCCTATAACGATGATTTGAAGTATTGAATTTTATTTCTTTTGCTCAAGCCGCTAGGGCTCTTACTTTTTTCTTCGATAAAAAAGTAAGCAAAAAATCAAGTCAGTCTGATCCTTGTTTTCTCTTCGTGGTAAAAACTGTAGCACGCCTCACGGCAGACTGACAAAACACGCCCAAAACATCTATTAAAATTGATTCAGATTCTATCTTTAGATTGGCCTCGGCAGCGCAAGTGGGGCCCCATAGGTGAAAAAGGCGTTAAAAACAGAATGCTGTTTGAGTGAGGAACGAGCGAGTTCAGTCTGTTTAGGCTTTGAGCCGTTATGGGTCACTGAGTGCCGGAGCCATTGATTTTTGTTGCTTTTCATTAAGGAAAAGTAAAAGGCCCAGCGGCTTAAGCGAAAAGTTAAAATAAAATCTAAAGTATTTTATATACCTGTAAGGATTATTAAGCTTAAGATAAAGTGTCTTTGAGTACGCTTTGAAATGTATTCTTAAAGCTCGCTGGTGTGGTTTTGTGCAATTGTATCGAGGTACAATCGTTAAACTGCATAAAGGCCTTCAGTTCTTTGCTTAGAGCAAGAGCGAAAGCCTCCGTTTTCGTAAGATTAGCTTCCAGCACCAGATGTTTAATATGCAGCACGGCTGTTTTTCTATCTGCTTTGCAGTCCATTCGAGCAAGCAATTGGCCATCCCATAAAATAGGTAGAGAGAAATAGCCATACTGGCGTTTTGCCTCGGGCACATAACACTCTATCTGGTAATCGAAGTGGAAGAGAGTCTGTATGCGCTTGCGTTGAATCAGCAGATTATCGAAAGGGGAGAGTATTTTGAGTTTACTCCGTGAAAGTGATCTGCTCAAAAGCTCC
>NZ_JBFFKR010000369.1:0-2777 GCF_041555295.1 Ancylomarina sp.
AATAACGACCATTGGTTGTACGACAGATTGCGCAATCAATTAACCCATTCGTTTGTGCCGAGTAAGTCACTTCACCTGCTTTCGCGTGAGAAGCTGACGTCGGATATGCAACATTTACAGTGGCATGATGATCGCCTTATTCTAGTTGCTGAAGATATGTACGACGATTTAAAGGGAGCCTGCAAACATCTTTTTTCGATGATTGATAAAGGCAAAGTGCCTTTGAAAAATATAGCGGCTTCGCCCGAAGATTTACTATTACAAGATTAATCTAATTTGATAAGATATCGTAAATGATTAAAAATATTGTATTTATTGGCGCTGGAAATCTGGCAACTCACCTGGCTTTGGCTCTAAAACAAGCGAGTTATCACATTTGTCAGGTTTATAGTAGAACACAGCTTTCTGCTGATACTTTGGCTAAGCAAGTCGATGCAGATTCTTGCTGCGATTATGCTGAGGTTAGGCGTGATGCCGATTTGTATATTTTCGCTTTAAGCGATAAGGCTTTGCCTGATGCTTTGGAGGCTTTGCAACTGAAAAATAAATTTCTCGTGCATACGGCTGGCAGTTTGCCCATGTCTGTATTCGAAAGCTATTCCTCTTTTTATGGGGTGTTTTATCCTTTGCAAACTTTCTCAAAAGCTCGTCAGGTTGATTTCTCAAAGATACCTCTATGTATTGAGGCTATAAGTACGGATCTGGAATCGGAACTGGTGCTTATGGGGAATAAAATATCGAATTCAGTTCAATTACTATCATCCAATCAGCGTAAGCAATTGCATTTGGCAGCGGTGTTTACTTGTAATTTCACCAATCATATGTATCATATTGGACAGAAATTACTTCAGGATGAGGGGATGGATTTCGATCTATTAAAACCACTGATTATAGAGACAGCCGAAAAGGTTCAGGAAATGCCAGTCGAAGCTGCCCAAACCGGACCCGCTGTTAGGTTTGATGAAGATATTATAAAAGCACACGAGGAAAGCTTAAATATGCATCCTGATTTTCAAAAATTGTATAGATTTGTCAGTGAAAGTATTTATCACTTGCATTCGAAGGGAAATAATTGATTAGAATCAAGCTAGTCAGTTGGTAAGAGTTTGGATGTTTCATGGGTAACAAAAAGAAATTTAAATATATATGGCCTTTTTTAAAGAAGATTTAATGAAAGTTAAGGCTTTCATTTTCGATGTGGACGGTGTATTGTCTACCGAGTGTATTACCATCGATTCTGATGGGGAATTGTTGAGAACAGCGAATACAAAGGATGGTTATGCTATTCAGTATGCAGTGAAAAAAGGTTATCCTGTTGCTATTATTACTGGTGGTACATCTGCTGCGGTTGAGAAACGTTACCGTGGTTTGGGTGTTCAGGATATCTATATGTCATCGAAAGATAAGATTGCCGATTTCGAAGATTTTCTATCAAAGCACAATGTTGCTCAGGAAAATATCATGTATATGGGCGATGATTTGCCTGATTATGAAGTGATGATGCGAGTGGGTGTGCCAACCTGTCCAAAGAATGCGGTGACTCAGATCAAAGAAATTTCATCCTATATTTCGGATATGAATGGTGGCTGTGCAGCGGTTCGCGATGTGATGGAGCAGGTGCTTCGTGCTCATGGCAATTGGTATGCTACTGATACTAAGATTCAAAGTATTTAAGGTTCTCGCTTAGCAGTTTTTTGCTGACGAATAAAACCACTTCTTTACCTCAACCTTTTCACTTTAACCTTATTTGTAATGCTCAGCTTTTTAAAATTGATTCGCTTACCCAATCTGATTATTATTGCTCTGACACAATATGTGATGCGATATTTTATTATTCAGCCTATTTTGGCGATTAATAGAATTCACTTACAACTGAGCGATATTGATTTTGCAATTTTGGTGGTAGCAACGCTTTTTATTGCAGCTGGTGGCTATATTATTAACGATTATTTCGATTGCAAAGCCGATCGTTTAAACAAGCGTGAGGTGATAGTAGGAAGACGCATTAGTCGTCGCATTTCACTCATGTTGCATCAGGTTTTGAGTTTTGTTGGTTTGGTATTGGGGGGTTATGTGTCGTACAAAGTAGGGCATTGGCAATTCGTCTTGATCTTTTTTATGGCTGGAGGCTTGTTGTGGTTTTACTCAACTTCATATAAGAACCATTTTATACTTGGGAATTTAGTCTTAGCCTTTATAGGTGCTGCTATTCCATTTTTGGTGGTTATCTTCGAAATTCCACCTTTAAATAAAACCTATGCTGAAGTTTTAGTCGCTTCAAAAACAAACTTCGATTACCTCTTATATTGGGTCGGAGCCTTTTCATTCTTTTCCTTCTTTGCAGTGCTGATTCATCAGTTTATTCGTGATTTAGTTTCAGTAAAAGGCGATAAGGAAATAGGGCGAAGAAGCTTGCCTTCTGTTATTGGTTTTAGATGGACTAAAATAATTATCGTCGGCTTAATTTTGTTCCTATGTGTATCGGTTTTTGGCGTGTGGTACCAATTTCTAAATGCACCTTTGGATAAGATCACTCCATGGTACTTTATTCTATTGATTATCCTCCCATTGCTTTTACTGGCCTATTTGGTTATTAAACTGAAAAAGGATGAAAGCTTGAAATTAGGGGTATTTTTATTACGAATGGCTATACTAGCGGGTATTTCATATGCTTTTATAGTCAATCATATTCTCTCAAATACAAATTTTTAAACCTATGTTGAATAATCTTAAAGATTATCAATTGATATTGGCTTCTCAATCGCCTCGACGTCATC
>NZ_JBFFKR010000370.1:0-2769 GCF_041555295.1 Ancylomarina sp.
GTATGTACTGACATGACATCAGGTTCATAAATATTAACGATTTTGGCAGAAGTAGGACTCAGGATCATCTTTTTAAGAGATAGTGTTCCTATTAGTTTTCCATCATCATTAACAACATATACGTAATAAATTTCGTCAATATCCTCAGCTTGACGGCTAAGCTCACGAAGACAGGTAAGAACGGTCCAATTTTCATTGACGATAACCAACTCTTTTCCCATCAAACCACCAGCGGTGTCTTCATCGTAATGTAGAAGATCTACAATATCTCCGGCTGTTTCAATGTCCTCTATATGAGAAAGAAGTTCTTCTTGTTTTTCTTCTGAAAGAGCACCAATTAGGTCGGCAGCATCATCAGAATCCATATGATCAATGAATTTTTTAGCTATGACCTCTATTGGAAGACCTTTTATAAATCGAATACGGTCGTCTTCTTCAATTTCTGAAAGAACATCGGCACCTATATCATCATCGAGAAGTAGAAATATATATCTGGCTTCTTCGGTATTTAATTCGTCTAAAATATCTGCAATATCTGCTGGATGCAGATGTTCAACTATCGCTTTTGCTTCAGTCTCATTTTTCTGATCTATAAGCTTTCTTAGATCATCGATGTATTCGCGGGTTAATTCAAATTGCATAACATCTTATTTTTTTGAGTGTGTGACGAATTTTCTTAGATCATTGATCTTATTATTGACATATTGAAGAATGTTCTGCATCCCAAATGTGACGCAGAATGTTCGTATCGATTATATGAAAATAGGCTTTTATTTAAAATTTAGATCAGAGAACTATTTACTTTAGCATCTAATATAATTAAATAGTTGATAAAGTAATAGAAATTCAAATTTTGAGAGGCAGCTTTAAGTCTGGAATAGTAAATCTATTGGGCTAGAAGTGCTTCAATTTTATTAGTTAACTCCACGAATTCTGGAACAGTAAGCTGCTCAGGTCTTTGTCCCATGATGTCGTCATCGAGCTTAAGGTCACCCAATAAGCTTTTTAGAGAATTCCTGAGTGTTTTTCGTCGTTGATTAAAGCCAGTTTTAACAACTCGGATAAATAAGGGCTCACTGCATTCTAAATGAGTAGTGGTGTTGCGACTCATACGAATAACGCCAGAATTAACTTTAGGCGGTGGATTGAAAACTTCAGGGCCAACCGTGAAAAGGTAATCAATATTGTAGAAAGCCTGCATCAATACACTTAAAATACCATAGGCTTTGCAGCTAGGCTTTGCACTCATGCGTTCTGCTACTTCTTTTTGAATCATACAAACAACTTCAGGGATTTGATCACGATAATCAAGAACCCTAAAGAAAATTTGTGAAGAAATATTGTAAGGGAAATTCCCAATGATGACAAAAGGCTCATCGAATAATTTTGATAAGTCGTAACGAAGGAAATCTTCGCCTATAATTCGACCATCTAACTCAGGATATTTGTCCTTTAAGTAGGCTACCGATTCGGTGTCAATTTCTACAACATGAGTTTCAAAACTCTTATTCGGCAGAAGATATTGAGTTAAAACACCCATTCCTGGGCCTATTTCCAACACTTTATTTATTTGGTTAGCTTGTAAGCTATCAACAATTTTCTTGGCGATATTTAAATCTTTTAAGAAATGCTGCCCTAAATTTTTCTTTGCTCTAACGTTACCCATATTCTGGTCTTCAATACTTTTTTAACAGGATATTTATTCTTAGGCTAAAAAAACCAAAGTATTTTACAAACATTTCGTTATTTTTGCGGTTCACCTGTCGTATAATTACGGCAAATTTAGAACTAAATACCATAAGAACAGGGTTTACTTGTTGAAATTTTAAAATTCATTGACAAGAAAATCTAGATTTGTTTATTTCAGCAATATTCATGTTGTAAAATTCAATCTGATTGATGATTTGATCAGAGTAGGAGGTTTATTGCTCGAAAACTGATAAAGCAAGCTTGAGTTATGGGAAAATAACCTGGTACAAAAACAGAACACATTGAAGAAAACATTAAGTCAAAGTATAAAATTCCTAATTTTCTTTTCTATAAGCGCCTTTTTATTTTGGTTAATCTATAGAGGACAAGATACATCTGAAATTTTTGAGGTGTTGAAAAATGAGGTCAACTATTTATGGATTCTAGTTTCTCTCCTCTTTGGACTTTTGAGTCATGTTAGTCGTACTATTCGATGGAATATGTTGATCGAGTCATTGGGTCGAAAGCCACGTTTTACCAATACTTTCTTAGCTGTAATGGTTGGTTATTTCGCAAATTTAGCCTTGCCCCGAATGGGAGAGATTTCTCGTTGTGGTGTCATCAGTAAATATGAAGACGTTTCGTTCTCAAAGCTTATTGGGACCGTGGTTTTGGAAAGAGCTTTAGATATTGTTATGCTTTTGTTACTTCTAGTTCTGACCATGTTTACGCAATTTGAGGTATTGTCTGATTTTATGACACGCAACCCACAAGTTAGTTCTAAGTTGTCTGCTGTTTTTGCCTCGTCAATTACCATGTATGTAATGGTTGCTTTAGCATTGGTCGTATTTATTTTCAGAAAGAGGTTTAAGCACACCACATTTTATAAGAAGATAATATTCACTCTTGGGAACTTTATGGATGGATTTAAAGCTATTAGTAAGCTTGATAACAAACTGTCCTTTATATTACATACTGTGTTTATATGGGTGATGTATTATATGATGACTTATATTTGTTTTTTTAGTTTTGGCTTTACTTCAAATTTACCAGCATTAGCAGGACTTACTGTTTTTGTCA
>NZ_JBFFKR010000371.1:0-2765 GCF_041555295.1 Ancylomarina sp.
AATCATGTTAAATAAAAGCTAGAATAATTATAAATTATGATGAGCATATAAAGTCACCTCGTCTTCGTTCCTCAGTCTCCTTCTGAAGGGTATATAGCTGCTCTTGCAGACTCAATACTTGCTTCTAAATGCTTTATAGCAGCTCTTGAATGCTCAATACCTGCTTCTGAATGCCTTATAGCAGCTCTTGAATGCTCAATACCTGCTTCTGAATGCCTTATAGCAGCTCTTGAATGCTCAATACCTGCTTCTGAATGCCTTATAGCAGCTCTTGAATGCTCAATACTTGCTTCTGAATGCTTTATAGCTGCTCTTGCAGACTCAATACTTGCTTCTGAATGCTTTATAGCTGCTTCTGCAAACTGTGTACCTCTTGCATTACAAGATATACAGCAAATGCTTCGAGTAGTTCTTAATGTAAAGTGGTTCGTTCCTTTTTAGGCGGGATTCAAGTCGCTTATGCAACTGTAAATTAAATTTCATCCCGAAACACTAGTTTGTAAAGTAGCTCCATAAAAAGGAACCAGCTCGTCTTCGCGCTTCACTTTTCCTTCTTAAAAATAGGAGGCGAAATGAATGGTATCTTATTGCACCCATTCACTACTGTTCCAGCCCCCTTAATGGACTTCTTCGATTCCCACTCCGTTTCAATTCCCTAAAGGGGACTTCGGAAAAATACAACGACTTGTAAGTCCCTTTAGGGTTTGGGTAAAACAAAAAAATCCGACCCACTTTCGTGAATCGGATTTCTCAATATAATTTAGATGGGTTTATTTTAAACCTCTCTTTATCAATAAAGGCTCGATACTTGGCTCAGCACCTCTAAAGCGCTTGTAAAGTACCATAGGATCTTCTGTTCCACCTTTAGACAATACATTATCACGGAATGCTTTTGCAGTAGCCTGGTCGAATAGTGATGTTTCTTTAAATGCCTGGAAAGCATCAGAATCAAGTACACCAGCCCAAATGTAAGCATAGTAACCAGCAGAGTAACCTCCTGCAAAAATGTGGTTGAAATAAGTAGAACGATATCTTGGATAGATCTCAGAAATTAATCCCAAACCATTAAGGTAGTTCTTCTCAAAAGTCATTACATCTTCAGTTAATGGCTCAGTTAAAGTATGATATTTCATATCAAGCATTGAAGCTGCAAGATATTCTACAGTACCAAAACCCTGGTTAAATTTACCAGCAGCCTGAATCTTATTAACCAATTCAGTTGGAATAACTTCACCTGTTTTGTAATGCTTCGCATAAATCGCTAGCATCTCTGGCTCGAAACACCAGTTTTCCATTACCTGAGATGGAAGCTCAACAAAGTCGCGAGATACTGAAGTACCAGACAATGTGTTGTAACGACACTTCGATAAGAATCCGTGTAGTGCGTGACCAAACTCGTGGAATAAAGTCGAAACCTCATCGGGACTAATCAAAGCTGGTCCGTCGCCTACTGGCTTGGTGAAGTTACAGATATTCATGATAATTGGAGTAATCTCCTTAGCTGTTCCTAAACCAGACTGCTTACGGAAAGAATCCATCCAAGCACCACCACGCTTAGAAGAACGAGGATGGTAATCTAAATAGAAGATACCAATATGTGTTCCGTCAGCTTCCTGTAGTTCCCAAGTTTGACACTCTTCGTGGAATTTAGCAATATCGTTACGCTCAACAAACTTGATACCCCAAAGCTTTGTAGCCAAGGCAAAAGCACCGTCACGTACGTTGTTAATCTCAAAGTAAGGACGTAATTCTTCTTCATCCAAAGCATACTTCGCTTTCTTCACTTTGTCAGAATAATACCACCAGTCCCAAGAAGCCAACTGAAATTTGCCACCTTCTTTGTCAATCATTTTCTGTAATTCAACAGCTTCTTTCTTTGCATTTGGCAAAGCAGCATCCCAAAGTTTGTTTAATAACTCCATAGCTTTCTCTGGAGTTTTAGCCATATTTCTGTCAAGAACGTAAGCCGCATGGTTTTTAAATCCAAACAACTTAGATCTCTCAATTCTTAGGTTAGCAATCTCCTGAGCATTCTTCTTGTTATCGAACTCGTTGTTGTTGTTACCACGGTTCACATAACCCATGTACAATTTCTCTCTCAAGTCGCGCTTGTCAGAATATTGTAAGAAAGGAAGCATAGATGGCTTATCCAAGCCAAACAACCATTTACCTTCTTCACCAGCAGCCGTTGCCTTTTCAGCAGCAGCACCAGTAACAGACTCAGGTAAACCAGCAAGGTCTTCTTTCTTGTCGATAACCAATTTGAAAGCATTGGTTTCAGCCAATACGTTATCACCAAACTGCATGGTTAACAAAGCCAGTTTACCATCGATCTCACGAAGTTTTGTTTTTTGGTCAGCATCAAGGTTTGCACCACTACGTACAAAACCCAGATACATTTTCTCTAACAAAGTGTTCTGCTCAACAGAAAGCTTTAAATCATCTTTCTTATCGTAAACCGTCTTGATTCTCTTGAATAAATTCTCATTCAAACTAATATCAGCACCATGTTTTGTGAATAGTGGTGACATTTCCTTTTCTAAAGCCGAAATAGAATCGTTATTATTAAAACCTTTTTGTGCGAAAAAAACATTACTCACCTTAGAAAGTAATTCACCTGTCTTTTCGAAAGTCTCAATGGTGTTTTCGAAAGTAGGCTCTTCAGTGCTGTTCGCAATAGCTAAAACTTCATCTTGCTCCTGCTTCATTCCTTCAAGGAAAGCTGGCTTATAGTGTTCAAATTTAATTTGATCAAACGGTGCTGT
>NZ_JBFFKR010000372.1:0-2751 GCF_041555295.1 Ancylomarina sp.
CAATAAGACCTGTAGAGTGTACAAAAATGTCTTCACTTGAATCAGATGGCTTAATGAATCCGAAACCTTTAGTTTCGTTAAAGAATTTTACTGTTCCTTGCATTGTAATGTTTTTTAAAATAATAAATATTTGTGGAAAGCGCTCCTTTCAATAATTACAAGTAAAGATTCAGTTAAGTTTTGTTCTCAAGAGAATGACCGGTAACGAATATTAATGATATTATCTTCTTGTTAATGCTTTACAACGTGACAAATGTAATAGTAATAAATTGAGTATCCAAAGTATTTCTCAATAGTTTTATTCAAACAGTGAGTATTTATGATAAAAAATATGATTTATTTTTTTATTCTCATTATAATACCCTGCAAAATGTGAATGTGCAGCACATTAATAACTCCTTTTAGTCAAGAAAAATGTAGGCTCCGAAGAGTTTATCTTGGTTTGGGCTAGTTAGAGGTAAGTATCCCTTATACCATTTTCCATCTTTCATTTCAAAAGGGTGTTCTTGAATCATTCTTTTATTAAAACTAATAAAGTCTGATTTAGATTCGGCAAAGATATTATAACTGCCTTTTGCATCAGGGTGTAGGTATTGACATAGATGGGAGGCAATCACGCTCATATTGTACCTTAGGTTGATTTCAAGACAGGGCTGTATCTTAGCAATACCCTTTGTGTCGAGAAAAAGCATACAGTCGATTCCTAAATGGCCGCAGTAGTCATTGGGGATGCTATGAGCCTTTAACGCTTCTTCCAGACCTGATATTAATTTCTCTTGAACAATAGGGCTTAGAACCTGTTTTAATTCATGTGGAATGAATCCTAAAATATTGGATTGGTATTGACCATTATCATTGGTTTCGAAAAATGCGAATCCTCTAAAATCGAGTTCTCCATTACCATCAGCATAAAATTGGACTGAAAAATCAAATTGTTTGTCAACTAAAGCTTCGACCATAACAAAGCCCTGCGATTTAAACACACCACCCAGAGCTTGTTTAACCGATTTGTTTATAAAAGCTTTTCGTAATATTTGTAAACCTCGACCCGAAGAACTCCATGGAGATTTAATAACGATCTGTTGCCACTTGCTTTGTAGCGCTTCAACTTCAGAAGTGTTGGTGCAAATTTGAGGAATTAGATCGGTTGATATATAATGCTTAGATCGATTGTTCTTAAGAAAGTGTTGCAGACAGGAAAGCGCCATTTCCCTACTATAAAGTTCCTTAAATTTAGGTTGCCAATAGGCATTGGGCTGAGCTAAAAAGCTTTGTTGACATTGATCTTTAAAAGGAGCCAGTAGGTAATGCATACGAGGACTCCAGCCCCAAGGTTGCAAACCCGCTTTTTCTTCCTTTAAGAAGGTCTGATCTGTAAGGGCTTGAGGGAAAAGTTGAAATCTTGGTGTATGAATCCCTTGACTTTCGATAAAACTCAAAAACTGAGCATCGGGAAGTTGGTGGACTAATATAACATCTTCAGGCTTGGCATAATACATGGGTAATATATCCAGATCCTGTTCAAAACGAGTCAGCACTTTATTGGGCATAAAACTAGCTGTGCCATTTGAAATAGCCATTTCACACGTGGCGTTGAAAATGTATATTTGGGGTGCTTTACGACTCATAAGATTGTATATTTAACGCAAAAGTAATATTTCTGATTCAAGCTGAAAGCAAATTTATAAAAGGATATATGTACTAGCTTTAATCCATCAGACTTCAACATATAAAACAGATACCCCAATATATGCAATTCTCAAAACCTTTAGTACATGGTAAGCTTATCAAACGATATAAGCGATTTTTGTCTGATGTAGAACTCGATTCTGGTGAAATTGTTGTTGCACATTGTACCAATTCAGGGAGTATGAAAACCTGCATAGAAGAAGGAGCAGAGGTTTATCTAACGTATGTTGATGATCCGAAAAGAAAAACGAAGTACACCTGGGAGATGATTTATATGAATGGCGATTGGATAGGTATAAACACCGGTATCCCCAATATATTGGCTTACGAAGTCGTGCGCGATGGGAAAATTGAAGGTTTTGAATCTTATACCGAAGTCAGGCGGGAAGTGAAATTTGAGGATTCTCGTTTTGATGTTTTTGCTACTAATGATCAAGAAAGCTGTTTTATTGAAGTGAAGAATGTGAGCATGAAAGTGGGCGGGTATGCTCGTTTCCCAGATGCGGTGACTACACGTGGTAAGAAACACTTGGAAACCTTAATGAGAGTGAAGGCTGAAGGCATGCGGGCTGTCATGTTTTATGTGATTCAACGTTCAGATGTTTCGGTTTTTGGTCCTGCATGGGATATTGATCCTGGCTATGCTGAAACGCTTAGAAAAGCTGTTGATAGTGGGGTTGAAGTATTTGCCTTTCAGGCTAAGGTGAATCCTGAAGGCATAGAGCTAGTTAAGCAATTACCTATTGATTTGAGTTACATAAAAGGTTAAAGGTTGAAGGTTGAAGGTTGAAGGTTGAAGGTTGAAGGTTGAAGGTTGAAGGTTGAAGGTTGCGCCAGCAAAAATAATCAGTTGTTATATTAACACATTAGCATATCCTCTCATCTTCTAATTTCAAAATTAAGATTCTATCTTTATCGAAAATTTGAAAATTATAGAAAGATGAACGAGAAAGCCCTTCAGGAGGTTGATAAATACCTACGATTAAGAACCGAGATTAGCGAGTTGAGTGAAAAGCTTGGTGCATTGCATAAAAACGAAATGGCTTGCAAGAAAGGCTGTTC
>NZ_JBFFKR010000373.1:0-2748 GCF_041555295.1 Ancylomarina sp.
CATTAGGAAATATTACTCCTGATTCGTTACTTGAATCAACTCAAGGGCTTTCAATAGTGTATGATTTATTAATGAAGCTTGAGCAAAACTCAATATCATAACACAATTTGGTATTTCATTAAACCTTTTTTGTTTTTAAGTTTGTTGAAATAGATCTAAATAAAATATCTATTTGTGAAAAGCCTCAATTTACCAATAAACGTAAATTGAGGCTTGTTTCTGTAAAAATTAATCGCTTTTTCGTTAATTAATAATCCAATTTAACCTGAAATTTTAGAGACCCAAATGAAGATGGGATATGAAAATCGGGCTTGGTTGATTCTGGATTCACCCAAGAAATCCATTTCAATTTTGCTTCTGGATCAGGGAGTTTCATACAATAACCACGGTATAGCCCCGCTTGTAAAATATTATCTTTTAATAATCCTAATTCCATTAATGAAGATAAAGTGATTTTTCCTTCGACCACATAACCTTGGCTATTCTCCCTTGCTTTTACTAAGAGGCTATCAGATCCTGGCCACTGCCACTCGTAATCAAAATCACGGTAATATCGAGTTACATAGTCTAATACTCTCCCACGTGCATCCATCTCTAGACAATAATAAGGATTCAATTTTTCATCTTGTCTAAAAAAGATCTCAACACGATCAGAATCGACCACTTCCATTTTATGATCATCCTTTACATATGTTAAAACATTATCGTCCTCGACATCGAACCTGAAATAAAAATAATCCTTATCGTACAAGGCTCTAAAGCTAGTTCTAGGTGGCGTTTCATCCTCCCATGGGAATGAAAAATCATCCGTAACATTAGCATTATCCCATATAGGATTCATTGTATTTCCATCAAGAGTCAGTTGATTGGATGCGATTTGTTTTACGCTATATGTTCTCATGAAAATTGTATTTGGAGTTATATGTAAAAGTAAAAAAAGGGTTGAAAGAATAAAATCCTCCAACCCTATTCCATTTTAGAGTGTGGATCTAAAACGGATTCTCTTCAACTGCTTTTTCCAAGTCTTGAGCCATAGCTACAAACTCGTCAGCGGACATTTCTTTCATATATAATAGTCCGTGTGTCGCACGAACCAAAGGATGATTATTCTCGTAGAAGAAGTTCTTACCCAATAACATCTGAATTTGTTTCAACTGATCGACCCAAACCTTCTGAGTCAGTTCATTAAATTTCCCGTCGTATTCGTAACTTGGGAAAGAAGCATTAACCTGACTCATATACGATTCCGTAAATGAATTCTCAAGAACATCTAAAGCATTCAATGAAACCGGGACAATGGTATCAGCTTCAGCAGGATGATATTTAAACCAAACATTTCTATAACCGATGATTCTTAAGTTCGAAAGATCTTCTTCTTCTTTCCACTCTTTAACAGCTCCTGCAATGGCTTGTAGTACCTTATAGTGAGTATCGGGTCCAGACCCCTCAGGATCCATCGCCAAACTAATAGTCGTTGGCTTATGCTTTCTAAATTCTTCAAGAACAGGAAGCATATCACGATTCTTTTCTGGGCTTTCAGTAAACACATCTCCCTTATAGAATCCCAATCGTAAATGGTGAACATTCTTAACAGGCGTTCCAAAATGCGCCCAAACCAGCTCTTCTTCGAACTCACGAATCATACCCTTCATCTTCTGAACTTCAGGAGAATTTTTCCCTCCATCGTAACACGATTCAAGATCGAGAATAATACTTTCAATAGTCACATCAAGGTTTTCCTTATTAGTAACTTTCCAAGTGTCAACAATAGCTCTAACTAGACGGTGACACAAACCTCTTCGTTTACCATTTGCATTTCGGGCTGCAACCGAATTCAAAAAGTGATAAACATCCTTATCCCACTTCTTATTGTATCCAACTTCGAAAAAGTCAGGATAATTCAGCATTTCTATCTTGCCATTTGCAATGAAACCTTGACATTCCTTTAAAACATCAATTACAAAACGATTGGTTACTGCTGTAAAACCAGAAGTCAGAACCGAGAAGTGAATATCGTTACTTGCCGAACGCATTTGACGATTCGTGAATGGCATAATACCCAACATGATATCGTCATGGTGAGGTCCTGTATGATAAACCGTTTCATTCTCATCAGGCTTCATACCCTTATCAAGTTTTCCTTTAATCGAATCGATCACAGATTGAACTGTTCCTTCATTAAGATTAGGAATTAGGCTGGTGTATGGATCTGCTTTTAAATCTTCTAGAGTTAGATGATGACCATATGTGTTCGATTTATTACAAAGATCGATAACAGACTTCTCAGTCTTGGTATGGGACCAATCACCTGAATTGTAATAACGGTTTACACTGTCAGTTAGTTTGCAAGCCGCTCCAGTAGTTAAATAAAAACGACTGTTCTTCTGGCGTTGTAATACAGTTGCCGGATAAATAGCATCGGGTTCGCTTTCCAGGGATCCTTTTACAATATTAGCCTTAGCCTCGCCTGCTGCAAAGATAATCGATACAGCATCTGGGTTATGAGTAATTGTATCCAACCCAATTGTGATAACCAAACGATTTCTTGAAACTTCGATACCTCCTAGGTCACCAGCAGCAACTGCTTGAGTTTCGAAATTCGTTTTGGTTAATCGAGTTGTTGAGTAATGGTCAGAACCACGAGTATTAAAGGCAATGTGACCATCAGGTCCAATACCACCTAAGAAGAATCCGATACCACCTTTTTCGCGTATTTGCTGCTCATAACCAGTACACCAATTATCGATC
>NZ_JBFFKR010000374.1:0-2744 GCF_041555295.1 Ancylomarina sp.
ATGTCACGTTCCTGCTTACGTCTATCTTTACGATGTATTAAAAGGATTGAAAAAAGGTGGTTCTTTCCTATTGAACTCAATTTATGGTGCTGAAGATACGATTAAGAATCTTCCAGATCATATGAAGAAGTACATGGCTGACAATGAGATTAAGTTCTACATTATCAACGGTACTAAACTGGGTGAAGAATTAGGTCTTGGTAACCGTACCAATACGATTATGCAAGCTGCTTTCTTCAAAATCACGGGTGTAATTCCTTTCGAATTGGCTGCTGAAGAGATGAAAGCTGCTATTGTTAAGTCTTACGGTAATAAGGGTGAGAAGATTATCAACATGAACTTTGCTGCTGTTGATGCAGGTGGAGAGAATGTTGTTGAAGTTGAAGTTTCTGCTGACTGGAAAAACCTTTCTGCTGAAGTTGCTACTGCTGCTACAACAAATCGTCCTAAGTTTATCGCTGAGGTTTGTGATCCTATGAACGCTCAAAAAGGTGATGATCTTCCTGTTTCAGCTTTCACTGGTCGTGAAGATGGTACTTTCCCTGCCGGAACAACTAAGTTCGAGAAACGTGGTGTTGCTGTAAATGTTCCACAGTGGCAAGACGAAACTTGTATTCAGTGTAACCAGTGTGCTTACGTTTGTCCTCACGCTGCTATCCGTCCGTTTATTTTAACTGATGAAGAAGTAGCTGCTGCTCCTGCTGGAACGGCTGTTAAGCCTGCAACAGGAAAAGAGCTTAAAGGAATGCATTTCCGTATTCAGGTAGCTGTTGAAGACTGTACAGGTTGTGGTAACTGTGCTGACATTTGTCCTGCTCCTAAAGCAAAGGCTCTTGTTATGCAGCCAATCGCTACTCAAGCAGTTGAGAAAGAAAGATGGCATTATATGGACCAAACTGTTGGTTACAAAGACTTGCTTCCTAAAAACAATGTGAAGAATACACAATTTGCTCAACCATTATTCGAGTTCTCTGGAGCTTGTGCCGGTTGTGGTGAAACACCGTATATCAAATTAATCACTCAATTGTATGGTGAGAGAATGATGGTTGCAAATGCAACAGGTTGTTCTTCTATCTACGGTGGATCTGCTCCTGCAACTCCATATTGTAAGAACGATAAGAGTGGTAAAGGTCCAGCTTGGGCTAACTCTTTGTTCGAAGATAATGCTGAGTTCGGTTTTGGTATGAACGAAGGTGTTCGCAAAATGCGTAACCGTATTGAGCTTCGTATGCAAGCTGCTATCGATGCTGTGAATGCTGAAACAAAAGCTGCATTTACTGTGTGGTTAGAGAATAAGGACAATGGAGAAGCTTCTGTTGCTGCTTCTGCTGATGTTCTTGCTGCTCTTGAAAACGAAACTCATGAAGTTGCTGAAGAAATCAAAAATCTTAAGACCTACTTAATTAAGAAGTCTCAGTGGATTTTCGGTGGTGACGGATGGGCTTACGATATCGGATACGGTGGATTAGATCACGTTCTTGCTTCTGGTGAAGATGTAAACGTTCTTGTAATGGATACTGAAATTTACTCTAACACAGGTGGACAAGCTTCAAAAGCAACTCCAGTTGGTGCTGTAGCGAAATTTGCTGCTGCGGGTAAAGTAATCAGAAAGAAAGACCTTGGTATGATGGCTGCTTCTTACGGTTACGTTTATGTAGCTCAGGTTGCAATGGGTGCAAACCATGCTCAATATCTTAAAGCGGTTAAAGAGGCTGAGGCCTTCCCTGGACCATCATTGATCATTGCTTACTCACCTTGTATTTCTCACGGATTGAAAGCCTCTATGGGTAAATCTCAGGAAGAAGAGAAAAAAGCAGTTACAGCTGGTTACTGGCACTTGTTCCGTAACAATCCATTATTGGAAGCTGAAGGAAAAAATCCATTCGTTCTTGATTCAAAAGAGCCAGAGTGGGATAAATTCCAGGACTTCTTATTGGGTGAGGTACGTTATACTTCATTACAGAAATCATTCCCTGAAAGAGCTAAGGAGTTATTCAAAGCTGCTGAAGAGAATGCTTTATGGAGATACAAATCTTACAAACGTCAAGCTGCTTTAGATTTCTCTGAAGAGTAAATCAATCGCAATAAATATAAAATGCCCAATTCGAAAGGATTGGGCATTTTTTTGTGTGAAATTTTAATGAATTTTCAAGAACACGTAGCTTAAAGCATGATTCATTTTAAAACTGATCAGGAGAATTTATGGCATAAAAAAAGGGAACCTGTGGATTAGTTCTAATACACCCCGCTGTCCTTCGGACATTTACTCACGATAAAATATAACAAGTGTGTTCGTGATTTTTCAGATTCTCCTAAAATGGGAGAAATTTCACACTAAGATTTGAATAAATTTTCTAACCATATTATATAATCCTTTCCCTTTCAGGGAAAGTGCCGGCAGGCAAAAGGGTGTATCCAAAATAAATCAAAAGAGAACAAAGTGCAGGCAAGCGATAGGGTGCAAAATTTATCAATATTTTAATCACCCAATATTCATTTCTCTTCGGAGCTCATATTTTTGTACAAAAAAACAGAAGATCGCTTCGGAGCTGGTCCTATTGGCACAAAAATCGGCTACTTCTTGTCGGAGAAGTGGATTTTTGCCATCCGCGAGGCCTTCTCCTCTTCGAAAACGAAGACTTTTGTACAAAAACGGTGAAAAACGCAAGTGTAAAGCCTAAAACGAAGGCAAAAAGGGCATAAAACCGCTTCGGAGTCCAATATTTTGTACAAAAAGAGGCTTC
>NZ_JBFFKR010000375.1:0-2742 GCF_041555295.1 Ancylomarina sp.
ATGTCGATTCGTGCAAGTTCTTTTCGATTTTTAGCTGTCTGATTCAGCAAAACTTCATTCTTTTCAATCTCAATCTGCATCATCTCGCGACCTGTTTCGAACTTATCGCCCGCACTACTCTTGGTATCATTGTTTCTAGCGTCCTTTGCAGAAGCTATTGCCCCCCGAATCACCTCAATTTTCCGATCGAGTTCTTCTAATATCTTATGGTATACCAAGCTTTTAAGCTCCTTTATTGTACGCATCATTTTTATCTTTCATCGCTCATGATCAATAGCATCACATGAGCATAATTTATCAGCCGAAGATAACATTTATAGGACTGTTTTGCTTTCGATTATCGAAAAAAGAAAGATCCCATTTTGATTTTTAAAATAAATCGCTACCTTCGTTTCGTATTTTTACGAAATGCGAAACATATGACCGAACACGAATTTTATTCCGACCAAGAAAAACAATTGGCCCGTTTTGCCAAAGCACTTTCACATCCTGTGAGAGTCTATATTTGCAAACTTTTATCAAAACAATCCTGTTGTTACAGTGGCGATTTGGCAGAGGAAGTGCCCATAGCCCGCTCCACCCTTTCTCAACATCTTAAGGAGTTGAAAGCAGCAGGTTTAATTCAGGGAGAAATTGTTCCTCCAAAGATTAAATACTGTCTGAATAAAGAGAATTGGGCAAAGGCTAGCAATGTGTTTGAAACACTTTTTAAGGCTGAGCATGAAATTAGTCAACACAAATAATTAGGGATGCAAACGCATTCTATAAACTTTATAAATATGGAAATAAAAGTATTAGGCCCTGGTTGCAAAAAATGCAACACCCTACACGATGCTACACAAAAAGCTGTTGAAGAACTAAACATTGAAGCCACAATTACCAAAGTGGATGATATGATGAAAATTCTTTCTTATGGCGTGATGTCTACTCCTGCCCTAGTCGTGAACGAGAAGGTATTATTTAGTGGTAAGGTACCTTCTGTATCAGAAATTAAAGATCTAATTCAATCAGTATAACCCAAATAAACAAATCTAAAATGAAAAATTATTTAGGCCTAGCCGTTCTTGCCCTTGCACTAAGTTTTGGCGCATGCCAGTCGAATGCTAAAAAAACTGAAAAAGTAGAAGAAACTGCAAAAGTAGAAGAAGCTGCTTGCAAAACAGAATGCTCACAATGCCCTTCGAAATGTAGCGATACTAAAGTAGCTGAATCTACAACTGAAACTGCTGGCATCTATTACTTTCATGGCGATAGAAAATGTAAAACCTGCAAGGTTGTTGGTTCTGAAGCAAAGAAACTTGCTGAGAAATTGAATGTTAAATTCTTCGATGTCAATATTGATCAGGAAGAAAACAAATCGCTTGCCAAGGAATTTGAAGCTACCGGATCTAGTTTAATGATCAAACATGCCAAATCAGGAAAAATTGAAGACCTGACAACATTTGCTTTCCGCAATGCAATCAACAACCCTCAGGCTTATCTTGAAAAATTAGAATCTACAATCAAAACTGAAATCTAGATTTCTACTCTAGAATACTATAGTCATATATTGAATCACATGACTATTTTCAATCCGGCATAGAGGTTAACCACGCTATGCCGGATATATCAAATCAATTAAACAAACTTATTATTCTTATAGAATAACATAGAACACGGCATCACATGTTTCTGTGAATAGACTTGTACAAGCCTTAACTGAGTTCGAAATTTGACAAAATGGAATATTTAGATCAACTGCTTTCGCAAAGTAATTTGCCCATATTATCAGCCTTCCTTTTAGGTTTAATGACGGCTATCAGCCCCTGTCCTCTGGCAACTAATATTACGGCAACGGCCTATATTAGTAAAAGCTTAGGTGATAAGAGAAAAATATTTATAAGTGGTTTGGTTTATACTTTAGGTCGTGCCATCAGCTACACGGTACTAGGTGTTATTCTTTATTTTGGTGCAAGTAAATTCGATGTTTCATCATTCTTTCATACTTATGGCGAACGCCTGTTAGGTCCTGTACTTATTATCATTGGCGTATTCATGCTTGATATCATTTCATTCAACTTTCCAGGCGTTGGTCGAATCACCGAAAAACTTGATGGAGAAAAGATCAAGGGAAGCTATTGGGGAGCTTTGTTATTGGGTATTATTTTTGCCCTGGCATTTTGTCCATACAGTGGTATTCTTTATTTCGGCATGTTGATACCTATAAGTATTTCGCAGCCTGATGGTTTATTCCTTCCATTTGTTTACGCTATAGCAACGGGGCTTCCTGTTATTATTATAGCTTACCTCCTTGCTTTCACTTTATCAGGTGTGGGCGGATTCTACAATAAGGTTAAAACATTTGAATTTTGGTTTAGAAAAGTAGCTGCTATCGTCTTTATACTAGCCGGACTTTATTTCACGTACATTTTCTTTATACAATAATATTTCAACCTGACAGGTTTCACACATTAAGATCATGATTAAATCAATAAGCTTCAGCAACAAAAAACAATTGGGGACAGCGCTATTGCTGCTACCTATTTGGATCCTACTTTATATCAACCTGCAGAATATCGCTGATTTTCTGATTGATGGTTTGTTTCAAATTCCCAAAAGTCATTTGAGCGAAACCTTGCGTTTCTTTATATTCGAAGTTCCCAAAGTACTCTTACTTCTGGTTCTGGTCATTTTTGGTGTTGGTATCATTCGAAGCTATTTCTCTCCTGAGAAAACTAAAAAGGCTTTAGCTGGTAAATCAAC
>NZ_JBFFKR010000376.1:0-2735 GCF_041555295.1 Ancylomarina sp.
AAAGCTATGCAATTTCTAACTCAAGGTTATCATATTAATCCTGAAGAGATTCTGAAATCAGCTATGTTTAAGGAAAACTATCGCCAAATGGTGATTGTAAAAGATATTGAAGTTTATTCAATGTGCGAACATCACATGCTTCCTTTTGTAGGAAGAGCTCACGTTGCATATATTCCTGATGGTACTATAACAGGACTTAGTAAAATTGCACGTGTAGTAGATGCCTTTGCTCGACGATTACAAGTACAAGAGAGATTAACAACGCAAATTAAAGATTGCATTCAAGATACGCTTAACCCACTTGGAGTAGCTGTTGTTATCGAAGCGACTCATATGTGTATGTCGATGCGTGGTGTGCAAAAACAAAATGCAATTACAACAACTTCTGATTTTACCGGAGCTTTCGAAAAAGTCGCTACTCGCGAAGAATTCATTCGACTGATCTCTTCAAAAACTATATAAATTACTAATTAAGATTAATAATCAGTAGTAACAATTACTGATTAATAATTACTAATTGAAAGCTATGAAAGCATATGTATTCCCTGGGCAAGGAGCCCAATTTGTTGGTATGTGTAAAGACCTATACGAGAACTCTGAACTAGGTAAAGAATTATTTGATAAAGCCAACGAGATTTTAGGTTTCAACATTACTGAACTAATGTTTAACGGAACTGACGAAGATCTAAGACAGACTAAGGTAACTCAACCCGCTATCTTTCTTCATTCAGTTATTTTAGCAAAAACTTTAGGTGATGACTTTAAACCAGAAATGGTTGCTGGTCACTCATTAGGTGAATTTTCAGCTCTTGTTGCTAATGGAGCTCTTTCATTCGAAGATGGTTTGAAATTGGTTTCACAACGTGCAATTGCTATGCAGAAAGCATGTGAAATTGAGCCTTCAACTATGGCAGCTATTATTGGCCTTGATGACGAAACTGTTGTGAGAATCTGTGATGAAATTGACGAAATCGTAGTCCCTGCGAACTTTAACTGCCCAGGACAATTGGTAATTTCAGGCAGCATAAAAGGTATCGAAATTGCTTGTGAGAAATTAAAAGAAGCCGGTGCTAAACGTGCTTTGCCTCTAAAAGTAGGTGGTGCATTCCACTCTCCACTAATGGAGCCAGCTCGTATTGAACTTGAAGAAGCGATAAAGAACACTCATTTCTCTGCTCCAACTTGCCCTGTTTACCAAAATGTAAACGCTAAGCCAATTATAGATCCGGAAGAGATTAAGAAAAATCTTGTTGCTCAACTAACAGCTCCTGTTCGTTTTACTCAGATCATGATGAACATGATTGCCGATGGTGCAAGTTCATTCACAGAAGTTGGTCCTGGGAAAGTGATTCAAGGTTTGGTTAAAAAAGTTGATCGTAAAATGGAGACTTTTGGTGTAGATTCATACCAAGCTTAAGGCTAAAAAAAAATCGATCTTAACGATCAAAACAAGGAAGAGATCTCGACTAATCGAGATCTCTTTTTTTCATTTATGTATTTAGTTTTGACTAAAATATTATTTAAAGCTAATAACAGAAGTCTGTTTTTTTCCATCCATAAGAATCTCTAATGGTTCAGTAAAACGCACATGTTTAAAATAATGGATATGATCAATCAGCTCTTGCTTATTTAATACATCCTCATTTACAAAACTGGTTTTTAAGTTCGATTTTACTGAGAAGTATCCGACATTCATAGAGGTTACATTGTGAAAGAAGTGAGAACCTAAGGAAGCATCCAAAGGGAAATCATCAAGCCCTTGTTCTACAATAACCTTAGCATTCGATATTTGTGACCACAATACCGGGATTCCTGTAAATCTATCTTTAGTTCCCCAGCGACCAGGACCAATAAGCACATATTCCCTGTCTTGCTCTTTCATTTTCTGATTGAGAATAGCCATTTCTTGAGCCATTTCTTCGGTTTTGATTCGATCAAATTTACTCAAGTCCATAAAAATGACGTCACGAACATGGTCTATTTTACCATTTCCCATACCCTTATCAGCTAATAAAACAAGCTTCTCTTTATTAACCTTTGACATGTCTATCTCAATACTCATTTCCTGACGGATAAGAGGTTTAATTTGCAACAAGTTAAATGTTGGCAAGCCATTCTTTCCTTTCGAAAGATCAACAGCAAATTCAATTTCAACAGGAGCTCCCATAGCCTGTTTAAAAATATTCAATAGAATACTTAAGGTTTGAGCTAAAGGAATTTGATTGTATTTTAAAATATTCGCAAAATCGACTACTCGAGGGCCTCTCAGATTCAAATCAGGCTCAATTCTATCGTTACGACCGTCGTAAACTGAAGCACAATGCAAAAGATTACCATCCTTTTCTGCTACTGATAATTCATATTTTTGGGTTGCAGCATCTTCCCCATCCTCCAATAAATTAAGCTTATCAGATTCCATATTTATTGCGTAAAAATAATTCTGGGAATCTTTCACCTGATTTTCAATGGATGCCAATTGTAATTTTGGATGTTCAGGGCAAAAACGATGCGTTTTCTCGCCTCCTACAACATACTTACCTAAACCAATACCAAGTACTGCAAAACCATCCTCTGGTTTCATATACGAGAACGGATAATAATTGTATGATTGCGCTACACCACTAATGTTTGGATAAAATTTACCATTGTATTCCTGCCCAACAACCTCTTGAAGAATAACAGCCATTTTTTCTTCTTCAATTTTATAATCGATAGCAGAAAAATAAGCCTTTGCT
>NZ_JBFFKR010000377.1:0-2728 GCF_041555295.1 Ancylomarina sp.
TAAGATTCCTGAGGTTATGGCAATTCACGCTGGTTTAGAGTGTGGTTTGTTAGGTTCTAATTACCCACATTGGGATATGATTTCATTCGGACCAACCATTCGTTTCCCTCACTCTCCAGATGAGAAAGTGAAGATCGATACTGTTCAGAAATTTTGGGATTTCACCGTTGAAACTCTTAAGAATATTCCTTCGAAGAACTAAGCTTCGATTGATATAGTATATAAATAGCCCGATGAGAATCGGGCTATTTTTGTTTAAACATTACACGGTTAACCTGACAGGTTAAATAAATAAGACGCAAGTAAACCTGTCAGGTTTTTGAGAGGGGGTAGAAAACATCCCGTAAGCACTTCGGAAGTCGAAAGAGGATTAAAATAAGTGCCTCTTTGGACTAAAAAACATCTCGCTTGCACTTAAAAAGGTACCTAGGGTATGCTAAAGAGTTCAAACGGTATGAAAATAAGTGACCGTTTGGACTAAAAAACATCTCGCTTGCACTTAAAAAGGTACCTAGGGTATGTAAAAGAGTTCAAACGGTATGAAAATAAGTGACCGTGAGCACTAAAAAACATCTCGCTTGCACTTCGGAAGTCCAAACAAGGACTAAATAAGTGCTTTCAGGCAGTAAAAAACATCTTGCGTGCACTTCGGAAGTTCAAAGAGGATAAAAATAAGTGACTGTTTGGACTAAAAAACATCTTGCTTGCACTTCGGAAGTCCAAACAAGGACTAAATAAGTGCTTGCAGGCAGTAAAAAACATCCTTCATGCACTTAAAAAGGTACCCTTTTGAGAATCGATATAATAACAAAATAGCTCGATTAGAGTCGAGCTATTTTATACTTATTTAGAGCAGAGATATGGCTCTATGAAAGGTGTCTGTGAAATGTCTTTTGACTCTTTTCAATACACCTATTTTTTGTGAAATTGAAACTTGTGAATTCTATCTCCATATCACCATATCTTCACATCAACTTATCAGTTTATTATTTCATCATCTCAATGGTTTCAGCCTCAAGAGTCAGATAACTTCCCATCAGGTTGGCTGTCATGCAAGAATGAATAGGTAGAATACCAATAAGGTCGCCCACTTTGTATTCGCAGAACAGTTCTTCGTTGCATTTAATAATACCATGTTCCTGCGATAAGCTAGAAAGAAATCCACCACCCAAAATTGGACTCCAACCATCAGGTTTGATATCGACCAGCGAGCCAAAAAGTTTGGTGCCTTCGTCATCGGCTTCGAGATATTCCTTAGAGAAATGAACGCCACCACCATATATAACAAGCTCGTTTCTGTCGGCATGCTTGGCAATAATCGGACAAGCCATAGCCACTGCAATTTCGTCTTCTTCACAAGATCCCAAAACGAATTGCATCATATCATAAAAGGCAAAGTTACCAGGGCGGATTTCGTCGATTCCAAAAAACTCATCGCTAATGCTACAGGCAGGTGTATCGCCAAGTGAAACTTCCAGGTCAGGAAACTGAGATCTGAATACATCCTTAAGCTCGTTTAAATCGAGAACTGTTTTTTTGTGATTCTTATGAATTTCATTGGCATCACTAGCCTGATAGTTGTGACCTGAGTGCGCAATAAAGCCTTTGAATTCAAGTCGGGTGGAGGCTTTTATATAATCGAGTAAGTTTTGAATGCTTTTGGTATCGTCAGCTGCAATTCCTGTGCGATGGTAGCCCGTGTCTACCTTAATATAGGCATTCACCTTGTTGTTTAGCTCTGCTTCAAGATGATGAATACTTTCTGCGGACTCAACCAAGATATTAAGCTTGATTTTTCCAGCCAATTCGTCAACGATATCCATCTCTCTTAGGTTGATGGGCATGGCAACCGTAATATCTTCCCATTTATTGTCAGCAAAATACTGAGCCATTTTTAAAGACGATACGGCTATTTTATCTACACCCAGTTCACGAAACCATTCTGCAACTTCAGCCGATTGATGTGTTTTAAAATGTGGACGAAAGCTTAGGTTGCATCGCTTAGCACGATCGAGCATATTTTCGATATTGCTAATGCATTTCTTCTTATCAAGTAATAGAGTGGGTTGTTTGATGTGTATTCTGATATCCATGGATTGTTGTTTGTGTATTTTCTAGTTCATTTTCTTTTGAATTCCCTTAAGCATCTCATTTTTCAGATTGAGAACTTTTCTGGAAACCCCAACTTTATAGATGTGAGGACTGATAAAGCGTTTGTGTTCATCAGGCAGTTGGGCAAATCGCTTTTTCAAGTAGGCATTTATCTCACTTGGGCTTTGTTCTTCAACTAAGATGTTGCCATTATCCATAACCAGTTGATTCAAAGTTTCAGCCGTACAATCTTTCAGCTCTGTTGTTTTGTGCGAGTGAAAAGGGTGGTAGATTTGATCGACATTCTCTTCCTCTATAAGCAGAATGGCATCACGAAAGAACATCCCATCTTTATCGATGTATCGGACAACTTTCTTCTGCCCGGGCAGTGTCATTTTTTCAATGTTCTCAGAGACTTTAAGACAAGGCTTATCGTTGTTTTCAACCAGTTTGTAGACCCCATCAAGTGCACCGGTATCATTTCCAGTTACCAATTCAGTTCCTACACCGTAGCCATCAATTCTGGCTCCTTGTTCATTCAAACTTTTAATAACGTACTCGTTCAGTTGGTTCGATGCAAATATTTGAACATATGCTAAATCAGCTGCATCTAACATTTCACGTCCTTTTTTACTCA
>NZ_JBFFKR010000378.1:0-2719 GCF_041555295.1 Ancylomarina sp.
AGTTGTTTGCTCTGATATTTACTTTTGATGAGGTTTTTTTAGAACCGAACTTACCTTTAGATATGGCTTTCTTTCCATCCATAGTTTTATCCGACTCTAAATCAAAGGCGCTTGTTTTATCAAACTTAACTGCACGATGATCAATCTCATAGTCAAAGTTTGCTTTATTGCTGAAGCTTAATCCCAGGTTACCAAATTTAGAGTCAAGCTTTACAAAGGAGAATAAGTAGTCGACATTAAAAATGTACAAGTGGCCAAAACTGATATCGTAATCAACTTCTCCTCCCAAATGGCTGATGTCAAACTTAGATAGACTTGAAGAACCATAAAGAGATTCAATCTCCTTGATATCAAATTTATCTCGAGAAGATATCATGTTCATATTGTCTACGCTTCCAAGTTTATACTCTGAATCACGACTGTCACCAGTAATTTTATTAGCCTCTTCAATATTGATTTCAGATCCACCAATATTTAGTTCAACTTCATTAATCTTGCCAATTTTCAGAAAGCTGTTTGAGTGTAATTCAAAATTATTTTTCCCAGATAAATTTTCAGCAGTAAGTTCGGTATAGGTTAAGTCGAGCTTGATGTCGCCAGAATGGTTGGCAATAAATGATCGTGAATCCTTTAAAACTAAATCAAGCTTTGTATCTGAAGGAAGGTAAATCGTATAGTTAATTTTAACTTTACCTTTATTAAAAATGGAGTTGCTTAATTTTTTGAAGCTGAAAAAATCGCCAAAAACGGTTTTAGCAATAATTAAATCATCTCCTTCAGTCATGTCAATAGTGATATTATCGAGCATTGTTTGGATTTTCTCGGCCTTATTTCCTTCTGCTGAAATTTCAATCTCAAATTTGATTTCATTTTTATCCCAAGCCCTAAACTCAACTCGACTATATCGAGTATCGACTTTTAAGTTAGAGCTAGCTGAATATGTCTTTGTTATTTTTTTTGTCTTTGTTTCTGCTTTTGCATGTAAGCTAATACCTAAACTGATTATAGCCAGTAAGGTAATTTTTAGGAGTGACTTCATATTTAGATTATTTCGTTTTAAATTGAGATATAATTTACAGTTAGTATACCAAATGACCATTAAAAGCTGCCTTTATTTATTCGATGATTTTTCATGGTATTTATAATTCATCGGATAAATTTTGGACTACTGATTTTCAAAAATAAGAAGGCTTAATTGAATATTAGTGTTTAGGTCGAGTTATCCTTTTGATTTTAACAAAGATTAATAAAAGGATGGCAAAAAATGCAGCCGTTCTACCTAAGTAATCTCCATGTGTGGAATAGAAAGTTTTTCTGGAGAATAATTTAATATCACCTCTCAGGATATCTTTTGTCCACCATTTTGTTTGCTTGACGATTTCTCCTTTTGAATTAATAATTGCTGAAATTCCATTGTTCGCAACCCTTACAATTTCGCGTCTGTTTTCTATGGCACGTAAGCGGGAGAAATCGAAATGGTATTTATAACCCAAAGAGTTTTTCCACCAGCCATCATTGGTAATCATGCAAAAGAATCCAGGCACGCCATTTACCCTTTGAGCACAATAGTCTCCAAAAACGGATTCAAAACAAACGATAGGAATAAGCTCAGTTGAGTCACTTGTTGTAAAAGTATCAACTGTGTTTCTATTGCTATAAGTCCCATTGTAGCCACCCAGTTCTAAGGAGTATTTTCCCAGGAAACTTAAGTATTGCACAAAGGGCATACGTTCGAAAAGTGGAACCAATTTCGTTTTGTGATAGAAATTTAATTTATTCGTTTGATCAAGGAATAATGCTGAATTGAAAGCCTCGTAATAGTAATCTTTTTCAGTATTGTATCGACTGCCAGCAGGGATTCTATCAGCAAGTTTATGGTAGCTGTGTACCCCAAGGAAGAAATCAGTCTTAGGATAAGCCTTTTGTAGCTTGAGAAGTTTATTAAAAGCTTTCGATTCTGTAGGAGTTGCCTCATTTATCCCTTGAAGAATCATCGTCTCAGGTCCTAATAAAAAATCACACTCTTCTTTTTGAAGAATTGAATCAGCAATCTCAAAAAACGCCTTGAGATGTTTTTCTTCATTTTTCGAATCGAACTTTTCGGTATACGGATCGAGATTCGGCTGAATAAGTGAGCAGCTTTTGCTAGAAACAGATATTTCAGTTTGCTTGTAGAGAAAAAGAGAGCTGCTTATGGGTATCATAAATAGTAGTAGAGCTCCTGTTAAGTTTCTGATATTTCTTTTTCTAAACAGTGCAAATAGAGCAATATTGATTAAGATCAGCCACAGACTCCCTCCACGTACGCCAGTGTATTCGTACCATTGCACCAGTTTAGGCTGAGCAGCAAATGCATTGCCTAAGTTGAGCCAAGGCCAGGCTAAATCCCATTGTGTATGAAAATATTCGAAGCCTAATCCTATGATTAGGAAGGGAAAGAGAATGGAGATTTTAAGTTGCTTTCTTGTAATTGAAATCAGCCAGAAGACTGTAGCCTGAATGGCTGAGTTGATGATGATAATTAGAATAGATCCTACCAGTTGAGCTTCTGCTACCCACCAATACGAAAGTGTGTTCCATACAAGAAAAGCTAAAAATGAGTAATTGAAAAGCCAGTAGGGATTATCTTGTTTATGACTTTTTTCTTCAAGAATAAGAAGTGGGAGATAGGCGAAGAATATGGTGAAAAAAAACAAAGAATAAGCCCAGGGCATAGCTA
>NZ_JBFFKR010000379.1:0-2710 GCF_041555295.1 Ancylomarina sp.
GACGAATTCTTACTTTCAGGTTTATTTAAAATATCGTTTGGGTTTCCTTGATTATTTAGCCTCACCAGAGGCCTATATCAGTTTGGAGAATAAATACTTTGCGAAACAAGCATTGGAGTTGAATAATACAGCTTATACAACTTTGTTCAATAAAATTTACGACAACTCTTTCGGTTCAGCCTTTCATCGAAAAGAAAAATCGAAGTTTAATAAGGCTCTTGAATCTTCTGACCCTTATTCAAACTTGAGCAAATTAATGGAAAGCTATTCTGCCTATCAGAATAAAGAATTTAGAGATCTACTTTTGGTTAAGGCCGTATTTGATGGAACCGGGAATGCTGTTTTAACTCGAAAAAAAGCAATAGTAATCCTTCAAAAGATAAATGAGAATTCGACAGACTCAAGAGTAAGCCAGTTGATAAAGAATTATTTGGCAAACTTATCTCATCTACTTAAAAATACAGATGTTCCAGATTTCAAAGTCGGAGATATTGCTTTGGAAGACTATAAGGGCAAATATCTGTATCTGAATTTTTGTAACACAACGAATTCGGTTTGGGAGAATGATCTCGAATCGCTTAAGAAACTGCATGAAGCCTTTGGTAAGGATATCGAATTCTTAAGTGTTGCTAGCGATTTAGACACGGCTCGTTTTACGAATAGATTGAAACAAAAAGAGATTACTTGGCCAATGGTCCAGATTGATTCAGAAAGCTCTATTCTAGCGGATTTTAAGATAAATGTATTCCCAACTTATATCATTATCAATCCAGAAGGTAAGGTTTATCAATACCCAGCTAGAGGTCCACACGATGGGGTAGAGAAAATCTTTGTTAAGATTCAAAGGAATATTCTTCGTAATAATCACACCCAAAATAATAAGTAAAAGCTTTTTATTTTATAGGATAATGCGGTTTAGGTGCCGTTTTGAGGCCTATTTATGCTTTCCGTTTTCAATTTGATGGTTTCTTCATGCGAATGGAGGTTTTCTGTTATCGTTTTCAATATCCTTTCTGACGATTTTCACCCATTTACTTACTATCTGTCTAGTTATTCTGATACGACACAGTAGTATTCTGACTAGTTTCTATCATTTTCTGATTGTTCTTATATGTCTACTGACAATTCGCATCGCCTATCTTATAAGAATACATACTCGTTTTGTAAGATTATATATTCGGAGTATAAGATTGTATACTCAATCATTAAGACACGCAATATAATTTGCTAGCAAAGAGTATGGAAATTGATGAGTAAGTATAGGATGTTATATCTTATGTAGTGGCAGGTTAGAGTAATGACTGAAATCCTACGGAGATAAGTCATGCGAGTACCAACTTAAACAAAATTGATACTCGTTCATTTAATTTCTGTTAGTTGATGGTATTCACAACTGCTAGAATGGATGCGTAGGTGTTCGCTCTAAACTCTTCAATCTGATTGCTTGGAATCCAACAAGCTTTCTCTATGTCTTCTTCAGTTTGTGGAACTAGTTTTTCATTACCAGAATAGCTCATTTTAAACCAATAGCTACGTTTCAGCATCCACGAATTATTCATCCAATAGGTATGGTAGGTCGATTCAAGTTCTTCGTCGAGTTGTAGATTAGTGATGCCGCATTCTTCCTCAACTTCACGTAGGGCCGCTTCGTCTATTGTTTCACCACTTTCCACTTTCCCTTTAGGCAAATCCCATTTTCCTAATCGGTGAATGGCCAGAATCTCATTTGCTTGATTGAAAACCAGCCCACCAGCAGCTTCTATATATTTAAATTGATTTTTGAACTCTGCAAAGAGAGCTTCCACGTTTTCCGCGGCAAAGAAGAGAGCCTCTTTATTTTCATCATAGTCAAAGTCAGAAACGAGAGCTTCCAAATTATCTCCTTCAGTCCACAGATATACCATGCATGGGAAATTCATACTTTCAGCCTTATCACCTAAGAAAATTGCACGATCTTTAAAAAATACTTTATACATTTGCGGATGATTTCAGATTAAGAGACTCGTTGTGTAAAAGTTTGTATCACTGTGGTATAAGCTTGAGAGTTACACTTAGTTTTGTTTAATCAATTCATATTTATTGAACCATTAAATCCAATAATCCTATGCAAAGTACTGCAAAACAAATCGCTGAATACCTTTTGCAAATAAAAGCAATTAAGCTAGAACCTACAAACCCATTCACTTGGGCTTCGGGATGGAAGTCGCCAATTTACTGTGATAACCGTAAAACTTTATCGTATCCAGAAGTGAGAAACGATATTAAAAAAGCGTTTGCTAAGGCAGTTTTAGCAAAATATCCAGATGTTGAAGTTATTGCAGGTGTTGCAACTGGCGCTATTGCACTAGGTGCATTGGTTGCCGACGAACTGAATTTACCAATGGTTTATATTCGCTCTTCGGCTAAAGCTCATGGAATGACAAATATGATTGAAGGCGATTTAAAAGCTGGACAGAAAGTTGTCGTTATTGAAGATTTAATTTCTACAGGTGGATCTAGTTTGAAGGCTGTTCAGGCTCTTCGTGAAGCAGAATGCGATGTGATGGGAATGTTTGCAATTTTCACATACGGATTTCAAACGGCTGAAGATAACTTCACAGAAGCGAAATGTGAATTAGAAACTCTGAGTGATTATAACACCATGATCGATCGTGCTCTCGAGATTGGATACATCAAGAACGAAGATGTTGATCAGTTGAAAGAATGGCGC
>NZ_JBFFKR010000380.1:0-2706 GCF_041555295.1 Ancylomarina sp.
CAGAAATATCAATACTAGGACTATACCATATTGCCTCCCCATCGCAGTCTACAGCTTCAAGCCTAGTATTACCAGTATCAACAACTTTCACATAGTCTCCAGCTTCAATCGTACAAGCATCAGTATTCAATGTCCATTCAACTTCAGATAACTCAATAACTCCTCCATCATTACCTTGCCCTACATCATCATTAAAATCTTCTGAATAAATAACATCCTGAGCGTGCAATGTTCCCAAACTCAGGAATAAAAGGGATAAAACTTTGAGAAAAGGAAGTGTTTTCATATCTAAAAACTCTATATTCGTTGACTTGATTAACTATAAATGTTTAAAAATGGTATTCTGAAACTTTCAGAGAGAGGATGTATGCCATTGCTTTTCGGACTAAAATTGAACTAACCAATCAATATTATTCGATGATATCTGGCAAACCCAAGAGTTTAATCACACGCTAACACTATCTAAGTTAGCAACTTGTAATTATTAATCAAATTTAATAGAGTTTTTTATTATGAAAATTGCTGTAGTAGGCGCCACAGGTTTGGTGGGACAAAAAATTTTGGAGGTACTAACCGAAAGAAATTTCCCTGTAGATGAATTGTATCCCGTTGCAAGTGAAAGATCGAAGGGAAAAAAGATCGAATTTAGAGGAAAACAGGTAACAGTAATTGCGATGAAAGAAGCAATTGAATTAAAACCTCATATTGCAATTTTCTCAGCTGGTGGAGATACTTCGCTTGAATGGGCTCCCGAATTCGAAAAAGCAGGAATTTTTGTTATAGATAATTCTTCTGCGTGGAGAATGCATCCGGGAAAAAGATTAATTGTACCTGAGATTAATGCTTCTGAACTAAGTGTTGATGATAAAATTATCGCCAACCCAAACTGTTCGACTATACAACTGGTTGTTGCATTAGCGCCTCTTCATAAAAAATACAAGATTAAACGTTTAATTATCTCAACATATCAATCTATTAGTGGAACGGGTGTTAAAGCTGTAAAGCAATTAGAAAATGAAAGAGCTGGTATCGATGGAGAAATGGCTTATCCACATCCTATTGATAAAAATTGTCTGCCTCATTGTGATGTATTCGAAGAGAATGCATACACAAAAGAGGAAATGAAGTTGATCAATGAGACCAGAAAAATTCTTTGTGATGATTCAATCAGAATTACGGCTACTGCAGTTCGTGTTCCAGTGGTTGGTGGTCATTCTGAATCCGTAAATATCGAGTTTGAGAAAGATTTTGACTTGGATGAATTGAAAGAGATTCTTGCTCAATCAGAAGGCATTATTCTACAGGATGATCCTGAGAAAAATATTTACCCAATGCCAAGATTTGCTCACGAGAGAGATGAAGTTTTTGTAGGCCGAATTCGTCGTGATTTCTCGAATCCTAATAGTCTGAACATGTGGATTGTTGCTGATAATCTTCGTAAAGGAGCCGCAACAAATGCTATTCAAATTGCTGAATATTTAACACAAAGTGGAATCGTAAAATAATAGATTTCCAAATTGATACATAAAAGCGATGCTCCAAAATTAAATTTTGGAGCATCGCTTTTTTATTCTGTCTTATTCCTCTTCACTCAAACTTGAGTAGTCTTCATATAGGAAATTATTATATGGGAAACGTGCTGAATGAATTTCACGTACAGCATTGTATATCTGTTCCTTAAATTCGTCAATATTATCTTTCTCTTTTGCAGAGATAAATAAGCATGGTGTATCGCCTTTAGCAACCCACATCTTTTTCAACTCATCAAGGCTATAATTTTCACGCAGCTTAGCGGTCAAATCATCTTCATCCTTTTTTACATATTTAAAAGCATCAATTTTATTGAAAATTAAGAAGCGTGGCTTTTCTACCTTATCGATTTCAGCCATTGTTTCGTTTACCACATTAATATGATCTTCGAAGTTAGGATGTGAAATATCAACAACATGCAAAATAATATCTGCTTCACGAACCTCATCCAATGTCGATTTGAAAGATTCAACCAAATTGTGAGGTAGCTTTCTTATAAAACCAACCGTATCTGCTAATAAAAAGGGAATATTCTGAATCACAACTTTTCTAACCGTGGTATCTAGAGTGGCAAAAAGCTTATTTTCAGCAAACACATCAGACTTACTTATAACATTCATCAGTGTTGATTTCCCTACATTGGTATATCCAACCAAGGCGACACGAATGATTTTATCTCGATTTTTACGCTGAACCGTTTTTTGTTTGTCAATTTTCTTTAAATCCTCTTTCAACTTCGCAATCTTATCAAGAATTATACGACGGTCAGTTTCAATCTGTGTTTCACCAGGTCCACGCATTCCAATCCCGCCTTTTTGACGCTCAAGGTGAGTCCAAAGGCGAGTTAGTCGTGGTAATAAATACTGATATTGTGCCAACTCTACCTGCGTCTTCGCATTAGCAGTCTGTGCACGGCTAGCAAAAATATCAAGAATTAGGTTGGTTCTATCTAAAATTTTGCGTTCCAAAGCACGCTCGATATTTCGAAGTTGTGATGGCTTTAACTCATCATCAAAAATAACCAATCCAATTTCTGGATTATCTCTAAGGTATTGAGCAATTTCTTCAAGTTTACCCGTCCCAACAAAAGTCTTGGGATGTGAACGCTGCAATTTTTGAGTAAAACGTTTTACTGTTTCAGCTCCCGCTGTTAATGCCAGAAAATCTAACTCATCA
>NZ_JBFFKR010000381.1:0-2684 GCF_041555295.1 Ancylomarina sp.
ACAGAAACCGCTGCTAAAGACAGATTACTGCGACATTTCGAAACCAATTCGCTAAAAGGATTTGGTGTACACACCTTGAGGGATGGAATTATTGCCTCGGGAGCTATTCTACAATATTTAGATTTCACCAAGCATTCGCAGGCTGGACACGTCACACAAATTGCACGAATCGAAGAAGATCGCTACGTGTGGTTGGATAAGTTCACCCTTCGCAACTTGGAGCTTTTTGGTGCACTAAACGATGGGGCTCAAACCCTATCACAAGTGATGGACAAAACCCTTTCACCAATGGGGTCGCGTTTGTTAAAACGATGGATTGCCCTACCGCTGAAAGATCCCGCTCGCATTAACAACCGTTTGGATGTGGTAAAATATTTCCATACGAATGAGGAAAAATCCTGGGAAATTGAAGATGAAATTAAACAGATAGGCGATTTAGAGCGTATCATATCCAAAGTAGCAGTCGGTCGAATTTCACCTCGTGAGGTGGTGCAGCTCAAAAATGCCTTAATTGCAATTGAGCCTATTCAAGCCAACTGTCTGCAATCGGGTAACGAAAATCTGGTGAAGATTGGTGAACAGCTGAACCCATGTCAAAGCATTCGTGAGAAGATTGAGAATGAAATCAAGACCGATCCTCCTGCAATGGTTAGTAAGGGTGGTGTCATTGCCGATGGAATATCTGATGATCTTGATGATTTGAGAAAGATTGCTTTTTCGGGTAAGGATTATCTATTGCAAATGCAAGTTCGCGAAAGTGATCGAACCGGTATTCCTTCCTTAAAAATTGGCTTCAACAATGTGTTTGGCTACTATATCGAAATTCGAAATACGCATAAGGATAAAGTGCCTGAGGAGTGGATACGTAAGCAAACTCTTGTGAGTGCAGAACGCTACATCACTCAGGAACTAAAAGATTACGAAGAGAAAATTTTAGGTGCTGAAGAAAAAATACTAGCACTTGAAACCCGACTATACAACGATTTGGTGATCAGTATTACCGATTACATCAGCACCATTCAGCTAAATGCCTCGATGATTGCCCGACTGGATTGCCTTTTATCTTTTGCCAGGCTAGCTAAGGAGAATCATTACAATTGTCCTGAAATTAACGACACTCAGGTGATCGATATCAAACAGGGACGACATCCTGTGATTGAAAAACAGCTTCCAATTGGAGAAAGCTATATTGCCAACGATGTATATCTGGATAACGACAAGCAGCAAGTCATCATTATTACAGGACCCAATATGGCTGGTAAATCGGCCCTGTTGCGTCAGACCGCTCTTATTGTGCTGATGGCTCAGATTGGTAGTTTCGTACCGGCTGAAGAAGCTAAAATCGGCTATGTGGATAAAATATTCACCCGTGTGGGTGCATCCGATAATATCTCATTGGGCGAATCGACCTTTATGGTAGAGATGAACGAGGCAGCCAGTATTCTAAACAACCTCTCTTCCCGCTCTTTAATTCTTTTAGATGAGTTAGGACGAGGCACGAGTACCTACGATGGTATTTCCATAGCCTGGTCAATTGTGGAGTACATTCATGAGCATCCCAAGTTTAAGGGCAAAACACTTTTTGCAACCCATTATCACGAACTGAATGAAATGGAGCATTCTTTCAATAGAGTTAAGAATTTCAATGTATCGGTTAAGGAAGTTAATAATAAGGTGATTTTCCTACGTAAATTGGTTTCTGGAGGCTCCAATCACAGTTTTGGTATTCATGTAGCCCGAATGGCTGGCATGCCTAAATCGGTGGTTAAACGTGCCGACGATATCCTGCTGCAGCTAGAGGGAAACAAGAATGGTGAAGCTCTAGCCAAACCCGTTGGTGAAATTGCACAACAGCGCGAGGGTTACCAAATGAACTTTTTTCAGATGGACGATCCCGTTCTGCAACAAATTCGTGACGAAATCCGCGGCATGGACCTCAATAATCTGACGCCATTGGAAGCTTTAAATAAGCTTAGCGAAATAAAAAAGATATCTGGATTGTAATCCAACATGCATTTGATTAGGCTGAGAAAAAGTTTTTCAAAAAAAAAATATTTTTTTTCGGCCTTCTTATTTCAATAGTGATTCTCTGACTTTCAGCAAGTCACGAACCCTACGGTTTTATTAGTATTCCACGAAAGTGAAAAAAAAGGAGCTATTTTCATTTTTCCTTTTGCAGAATCAAAAAAAGCGCATATATTTGCAACGTCAAAACGAAAAAACAACGGCTGAAAAGCCTAGTTTATTCACCAGAAGGGAGCAAAAGCATAATGCGAGAATAGCTCAGTTGGTAGAGCACGACCTTGCCAAGGTCGGGGTCGCGAGTTCGAGTCTCGTTTCTCGCTCAATCCGTAAGGATGCCCGGATGGTGGAATTGGTAGACACGCTGGACTTAAAATCCAGTGGCTTCACGGCCGTGCGGGTTCAAGTCCCGCTCCGGGTACCATTACAGAAAGCAGTTAACTGATTATCAGTTAACTGCTTTTTTATTAGGGGCAATGCTCAATAATTTAATATTATTGAAATACCCTTACACATTAAACAGGATCACCGGCAAAACCTGGGTCTAACAAAATAATCATTCTAATTAGGCGAATATTTTCGTTAAACGAAATAAGAAGAAGTCAATATCCACAACGCCTCTTAAAGATCTCCTGAAGTCTTTAATTTTTGCATTAAAAGAT
>NZ_JBFFKR010000382.1:0-2647 GCF_041555295.1 Ancylomarina sp.
AGTGCAGCAAATAATGTGATTGAAAATATCAACTATGCTGAAGATGCAAGCGATGTAGAAAAAGCTCAGGCGGTTGCTGAAGCTAAGGCAATCAGAGCACTGGCACATTTCGACTTAACCCGTTTGTATGCTCAGCCTTACGGCTATACTGCAAATGCCCAGCATCCGGGTATTCCGTATATGGAGCAAAATATCACTTATGATGAGCTTACAACAAGAGCACTCTTGTTCGATAATTATGAAAATATTATTGCTGATTTATTAGAGGCCGAAAGCAATTTAGGAACAGCTATTGGTACTGAAGAGGCCAATTCTGTAAAGGCTTATATGTCTAAAGTGGCAGCACAAGCTCTTTTGGCTCGTGTTTATCTTTATAAAAACGATTGGGATAAGGCCAAAGAATACGCAACAAAAGTCATTGAAGATGGCAATATTTCCCTAATTGATAATTCTGAAGTTCTTTCTTCTTATTCGAATAACACACCAAGCACAGAGGATATTTTCATCCTCGATAATTCAGGGAGACATATAGGTGCTCCCCTCTCTAGACAGATTGGTATTGAGGATGATAGGACAAGTCTTTATTTGTTGCCCAGTCATGATATTATCGATTTGTATGAAGATGGTGATATTAGAAAGCAGCTATTTGCCGAGCAAATGGGTGAAACCTTAACAAAAAAGTGGACTGAGTTAGCAGGTGAAACGGATCACTATATACCGGTTCTTCGCTTGGCAGAAATGTATCTGATTCGTGCCGAAGCTTCCTTAAATCTGCCTGTTAGCAACGAGGTTCAGGCTCGTGCCGATTTGGATGTAATTCGCAAACGTGCAAACCCTGCAGCAGCTAACCTTCAATTATCAGGAACAGCCTTAAAGGAGGAATTATTCCAAGAAAGAAGAAGAGAATTGGCTTTCGAAGGTCACCTGTTTTTTGATATTGTGAGAATGGGAAGAGATTTACGACGTGTTGATTGTAATGCCTTACAGAATGTAAACATCGATTACCCAAGCAATTTGTTCGTATTGCCAATTCCTGATTATGCAATAGAATACAATAATCAAATGGTCCAGAATACAGGATACTAAACGAATTTATTAAAAACAAAAATATTAGTGATACGCCCCGATTTATGGGGATGTTTTAACCATAACTAAAAATCTAAGACCCAATGAAAAAAAACATTTTAAACCTCATGTTATTTGCTGTAGCTGCAATCTTTATTGTGAGCTGTAGTAAAGATGATTCAGTAACGATCCCTAAAGTAACTTTAAGTGCTGATGTGCTTACCATTGCTGAGAATGCAACATCCCCTCTTGTGGTAAAAGTAATTACAGATGCTCCATTAGGGACTGCTTACGATGTGAAAGTAAACATTTCGGGTACTGCAGTAGCAGGTGTAAACTATCAGGAAATTGCAAGCACGGTTACCATTCCTGCGAACGCTACATCAGCAAACATTTTTGTAAGCCCTGTTAATGTTTCAGCAATTGAAGAGAACACAACAGTGAGCATTGCTTTAGGAGCTGGCGATGTTTACGATTTAGCCATGGAGGCAAGTGTAGATCTTACCATTACTGACAATGCAACACCTGCATCGGATGCGCCTACAGTATCTTTTGGAACTTCTAATATCGTAACTAATCCATATTTGGAAGAAGTGAAGACGATTACTGTTGGATTGAGCAAAGCATTCTCTTCAGCTCTTACTATTCCTTTAACAATTACAGATGGTTTAGTAGCCGGTACCGATTATGAAATTGCAGGTTTGGAAAACAATGCCATTACTATTGCAGCTGGTGAAGTTTCAGCTGAATTTACGGTAACTATGAAGAACACAGCTGTTGTTGACATGGACAAAACAGTTCAATTCGCATTTGCGACTCCATCTGTAACTGATTATGCTGTAAAAGCAAGTGAAAACACTTTGGATATCAATGCAGTTGACCCACAGGTTGATTTCTCTTCTTGGATTAATGCCGATCACCAATTCGACTACTTATATGCTCAGTGGAGTACTAGCGAAACGGTTTACATTGCAGATGCTGATGCTTATTTTTTAAAGCGTTACTATTTTAATTCTGTTACTCAGGCTTGGGCAACTCTTACAGGAGAACACTATATGCATGTTTCGGATAACGACGGTAATCAATTTGAAGAAGTCATTAATAAAGTGCAAAAAGTACAAGGTGGTAGGTTTATTGATATTGTAGAGCAAGAAAGATATGAAAACCAGTGTGGTGATTTCTTGGGATTAACTAAGTTTTTTGCAAACGAAGCAACTTATGGAAAGACCGAAATCAAATCAGAAGCTGGCTGGTTCCGTTTTGCATCAACTGAGGCATCAGCTACCGAAGGTACTGTTGTGGTTCCAGAGCAAACTTTGACGCTTTACAAGGCTGATATGGCTGTTTGGAAAGCAAAAACAACTGTTGATGTTGTGGGTGGAACTGAATCTTATTATGCATGGTATGCGGATTCAAATACGACTCAAGGAAATGTTTCTCAATCAACAATGGTAACTCCTGTTTCTATTCATGTTGCAAAATCAGTGGGTACATACAACACAACAACTAAAGAAATTCAGGTTGATATTACTTTTACTTGTGATGATGCAGATCTAAATATTGATCCTAAATATTATATCGC
>NZ_JBFFKR010000383.1:0-2645 GCF_041555295.1 Ancylomarina sp.
AAATTAGGAGGGCCAGTATTGTATAGGTGAAGTATCTCATTTAGATTATTTTTAGGAGTCGCTAATTTACAAAAAAAGAGGAGTTTTCTATTTTTTCAACAAGATTGCGCCAACAGAACTAACATGATTGGGAACTTGTCCGGCTTTGGCCCATTCGAGTTGATGTTGAAACAGTTCTTCCATTATTTTTGTCACATTAAAACCAAAGGCGACCAAGTTGTAGCGTATTAAGTGGGGCAGGTGACAGGCTTCGGCTTGTGCAGCCTTGCAAATGGTACAGATTTCACATGAGTTGGGACCAATAAAACGTTCGGCTTCAGTTTCAGTATTCCTTAAATTCTTTTGCAATAAATCTTTGGCAAAATTATAAGCCGTTAAAGCTCTTTCTTCCGATTCGATAAAGGAGAATTGATCACAATCTGTCTTGTATAAAATCAATTTAATGTGAGTATGATCGGCAGCATATTCCATAAAGGGAGGGCAATGTGGTGGACAAGTCCATTTCTTAGAAAAGTTCTCACATCCCGTTTGACAATAGGCATTGAATTCTTCAGGATTCCAATACGGGAGAATGTCTTCAAGAGGCAATTCAATTTCCTTAGTTTGAATTTGAATATCCTTGTCTTGAAATTTGCTTTCTATAAGAGGTCTGTCTACGGCTTGCATCATTGTTATTTTAGGGCAGCAAAATTACATTTATTCTCTTTAAATCCCCTATTTATATTTGAGTCCTATGGACACGGTTCATAGTGAACTTTCCGTCCCTTATAACTTTGATGCTCTTTGTATGAAAAATATGAATGTGTGCCAATGTGTATGAAGCTTTCTTATTGTCAGGTAATGAGTTGATTAAGTTTTTCAATTAGTTTTATGACTAATACAATACCTTAATTATATTGATCTTAAATAAGCATAAGAATAGGGTATTGCACTTGACTTTTTTCGTATATTCGTATTTTAAAATACCTGCGTAAAGCTGTGTGGTTGGCTTTCTGCGCCTAATACGTTCATTTGAAGCTTTTAATAAGCGATATTATAAATTCTACTATATGCTCAGTTTTGATGCCATTGTTGTATCAATTGTTTTAATTTTTATTGTTCTATCCTTTTATAAGGAATGGATTGGGCCTGCCTTCACTTTTTTGATTGGCGTTGTAGTACTTGGAATTTTTGGTGTTTTAACCCCTTCAGAAATTATGGGTGGTTTTGCCAACGATCAGGTTATGGTGATTTTAATGCTACTCTTGATTGGTGATATTATTAGAGACTTGGGTATTGTTGAAAACTTATTCGATAAGGTTTTCCGAAAGGCAAAAACCTACCGGCAATTTATGGCGAGAATGATGCTTTTGGTAGGTGGCTTCTCTGCTATTTTAAATAATACGCCCTTAGTTGCTGTCATGATGCCTTATGTGCACTCCTGGAGTAAACGCAATAATATTTCACCCTCAAAACTTTTAATTCCCCTTTCATATTCAGCCATTTTAGGTGGTTGTATCACGCTGATTGGAACATCAACTAACCTGATTGTAAATGGTATGGTTGTAGATCAGAATATTATTCCAGGCTTGGAGTCTTTGGATATGTTCGACTTTGCCTATGTGGGTATTCCTATGATGTTTATCGGCTCAGCTTACATTTTACTTGTGGGGAAGAAACTATTACCCGATAATGCTGACACTCTGGATAAATTCTCAGAGAATTCACGTCAGTATATTGTTGAGGCTCACGTGCGTCCTGGTTCAGATTTGAATGGAAAGAGTATTGGAGAAGCCAACTTGCGTAACTTGCAGGGCTTATACCTTTTTCAAATCAAAAGAAACAACATTAAGCTTGCAGCTGTTTCTCCAGAATTTATCTTAGAAGAGGGAGATTGTTTATTCTTTGCAGGTGCTACTGAAACCATTGCAGAATTGATTCTTGCAAACAAGGGATTGACCTTACCCACTGTTGGAATGCTTAGCCATAAAAAGCAACTCGAGGTGGTTGAAATTGTGGTTTCACACAACTCGACTTTGATATCCAAAACGGTGAAAGAAGCCAATTTCAGAGGAAAATACGATGCGGCAGTCATTGCCATTCACCGAAATGGTGAGCGTATGTCTGGTAAAATTGGTGATGTGAAAGTCCGTGCTGGTGATGTTCTTCTTCTTTTGGGAGGAGACGATTTTACTGCAAGAACACAACGCGTTCAGGATTTCTACTTTATCTCTAAGGTGAAGGAATTTCGTAAGCAAGAGAATTATAAGATTGGGTTGTTATTGGGAGGAACGATTCTGGCTGTGATTTTATCAGCTCTGAAAATCGTGCCTTTGTTTATGACATTGATTGTGATGATTATTGTGATATTAGCTCTTAAAATCACGAACCCTAAGGATATTGCTGCCAGTATCGATTTCAATTTGGCATTGATTATTGCTCTCTCGCTGGCTTTTGGTACAGCTATGATCAAATCGGGTTTAGCCGAGTTGATTGCCGATCTCCTCATATCTGTCTTTTTACCATTGGGACGAGTCGGGATACTCTTTGGAATCTATCTCATTACAACAGTCTTAGCTGCTTATGTAACCAATAAGGCTGCCGTTGCCATTATCTTCCCAATCTCATTGAGCATGGCACTGCATCTGCACCTCAATCCAGAACCT
>NZ_JBFFKR010000384.1:0-2639 GCF_041555295.1 Ancylomarina sp.
AAGTTCATCTTTTGGATATAATAGAATAAAACCCTCACGTGCACTAACTGTCTGACGTGTATCATGAGTAAATAGAGAATGTACATAGCCACCAAATTTTACTTCAATAGGCTTTTTCTCTTCTGTTGATTGTGCTGACAACAGGTTTGTGCTGCAAAAAAATAGAAGAATAAGGAATAGATAGTTGTTGCGGTTCATAGCAATTGCTTAAAATTTAGATTTGCCGCAAAGATAGGTTTTTTAATGAGAGTTAAAATGTGTTAAAGGAAAGATGTGAGGATGTGAGGATTTGTTGATGTGCTGATGTGTTGATGTGAGGATGTGCTGATGTGAGGATGTGAGGATGTGTTGATTTGAGGATGTGGAAATTTGCGAGAATTATTGGTTTGATCATGAACAAAAAAAAACTCCAAGGATTTTTTTTCCTTAGAGGTTTAGTCGTTATGTTTCTATATCAATTTAGAATGAATAAGAAGCGCCTAACTGAATTACTGAATTATAAGCTTTCCCACCATCTATAACATCAGAATCTGGAACCTTTGATAATCCTCTATTGTATCTAAAATCTAAAGCCAACAGTTCACTTATATCAACAGAAAAACCAATATTTAAACTGAAATCAAAATCATTTGTCTGATCTTTAATATCCCCTGTCTCACTTGACTTATCCAGCTCTGCTTTCACTTCAGCTTTTACCAAAAAACCCAGTTGTGGACCTGCATAAACATGAACTTTACCTGCAGCTCCCAGACTCATCTTTAATAATAATGGAATATTTATATAAGAAGTCTTAATCGTTAAATCAGCATCTTCAGCATCAATTTTCCAGCCTTGTCTAGAATAAAGTAATTCAGGCTGAAAAGATAAACGATCATTCAATGGTGTATTTAAAAATCCACCGAAGTACAAACCTGCCTTCATGTCAGCATTGGCAACATCATCTCCAACTAAAGTAGATAAATTCAAACCAGCTTTTGCTCCAAATTTAAGATCTTGAGCGAAGCCATAAGTCGCCATAAAAACACAAGCAACAATTACTAATAATTTCTTCATAATATTCTATTTATGGTTAATTTTAAATCACCCAAAACTATACATTTTTTTTTGAATTATGATCTATCAAACCTGTCAAGTTATTCCAATACTATCTTCTTGAACAATACATGACGAATGTATTTAAAATCACCATAAGTCAATCAAATTTAATTACTTAAATACGTTAAATTTAATATTCCTGATAGATAATTAGAGAGTCACCTTCGAAATCGATACGAAAGCTATCACCCATCGATTCATTTAAAGTGCCTTGCCACAGCATTTCAAGTTTCTGATTGGTGAGTTCGTAACGAAGATTGGCTGTTGTTATAACAGTTTCTGGTTGAGGGGAGAAAATTGATACTTGTTGACCAATATAGCTATCGAAGTTTCTGGAGCGTATTACGGGCGTAAACGTACCATAATCGGTCAGCATCTTTACTTTCATTTTCTTGGTATAGGATGGGAGAAGAAAAATATTACCTATCATATGATCATCGCGTTCGCCCGTAGCACCCACGATAGTAATATCATTGTATTTGTTAGCTAAACACCAATTTACAGCTTTGGTTAAATCGTTGGTATCCTGATTTGAGAAATGATGAATAATATCCTGATACTTTCGTTTTAAATCATTGGTAAGGGAATCTAAATCACCCACAATAGCATGGGCTTGTATTCCAGCTGACTCTAACTTATTAATCGCGCCATCGCAACATACGATACACTCCGACTTTTTCAGAATATTTAAAGGAATATCATTTATTGGGAAGCTACCATTCGCCAATATAACTGCTGATCTTGATCTCATTTTTTATCCTTTAAACTGATGAGTCACAAAAGTAGCGATTTGCTTTAGATTGCTTTGGACTTAATCAAATCTTTTTTCCACTGGATATAGCCATACAAAGCCAAGACCGTATAAAAGGCAAACAGAATGGCAGTTGGGTACAGCTCCTTATAAAGATATAAGCCCATAGAGACGGCATCAACAATCACCCATACCAACCATTGCTCAAGTATCTTCTGCGCCAGCATCCAAGTGGCTACAATGCTTAAAGCGGTTGTAAAAGAATCCCAGTAAGGTATTGGGGAATCCGTATAATTCACCAAAATAAAAGAGATTGCGATATAGATGAATAAACTTGCCAATAGAAGTTTTAAAAACAGACGCCTACCTAAATTGACGACAGGGAGTTCTTTTTCATTTTGCCCTTTCGATCGCGACCAATGGAACCAACCGTATACGCTTATAAATACATAGTAGAACTGAAGCCCCATGTCGGCATAAAACTTGGCAACAAAAAACACATAGATATACATCACAGCAGAAAATAAACCAACAGGCCAAAGCCATTTACTCTGCTTTATTTCAAAGTATAAGAATATGAAGCCTGAAAGCGTTCCTATTACTTCAACTATGTTTGCACTGATCCAATCTAGCATTGCGTTTTAATATTTAACCAAGCTGAAAGAAATCTCTCAGCTTGGTTGAAGTATTTTATAAATTATTCTTCTTAAAAAGTGAGGCTTAAACCTGCCATAAAGTTCGTTCCTGCTTGAGGGAAATAACCATCCATAGCAAAACGTTCACCTCCATAAAT
>NZ_JBFFKR010000385.1:0-2627 GCF_041555295.1 Ancylomarina sp.
GACGGTATATGTTGGTTTTTGCCAGTAAAGTTTTGTATCGACCAACCAGAATGGGCGATATGATCGTTCTTCGAATTGACTTAAATCTTTTTTATTATACCAGGTATAAGTCCCATTTCGATCCTGCCAGGCAACTTGCCAAGATGCACCCAATGATTTATATATCTTATGGTTTAGAGACATATTCAATTTATGTTTCAACTGATCTAGTGCATAACGAGAAATAAATTCACTAGACGATTTATCCATTTCCAAATGAGCATATTTGATAGAAATATTTTTAATAAAGAAATCTTCAGTAATGAGACGTCGCATATTGATATTCGAAGAAAATTCGATTCCCCAAGTATCAAGCTTCGTAATATTTTGGGCTTGCCATTTATCTTCCGAAGCTGCTTTAACCCAATCAATCATATTTCGACCTTCTCTTCTAAATATTCCAGCATGCGCTTTTAGCCATGCTTTATTAAATTTCAGTCCGGTTTCATAAGTGGTTGCTTCTTCAGGATCCAAGTCAGTGTTTCCAATATTGGTTGGTCCCACATAATATAAGTCTGTGAAGGTTGGCATTCGCAATGACTTATTCACAGAAGCATATAATTTGCTATTCAATGAAATTTGATAACTGATATCTACACCTGGATAGAAGCTGAAACTTCTATCTAAATCCGAATTCCAGTTAGCCATTACACCTGCCGTGAATGTGAATCGATCAAGAAAAACATTGTGTTCTAAAAAATAACTCATATTAGTACGAGTATAGTTTTTAGTAAAAAAAGCACCCGATTCGCCTGGCACCTTCATCGGTTCTTCCATCAACTCACCTAAAACATTACTCCATACATTCTCAGATCGAAACTCAACACCTGCAGCTGTTTTCCCTAAGCTCGACGAGAAAGCAAAATTCATGCTTGTCCCATAAACATCAGTCAAGTGATAGTTGTGATTCGTATACCATGAGGCTGGATTGTTTCGGAATAACTCAAACCTATCCTGACTACGTCTCCAATAAATATTAGGCGTCATTTTTACTTTGCCATTTGTCCTTAATCGCAAACTGGCAAAAGAGGTTTTATTTTCTTCAAATTGATTTGGGAAAGATGCCGTGTAGAAAGAGTTGGCACCATAGGCTTTTTCGTTGTATCCCAACTGTAGATCTAGTAATCCTAACTCTGTTGAGAGTTGACCTTGATAAAAAGCATTGGAATTTTTGAAATCTGTATTCTCGATATAGCCATCACTTAACTTGTGTGCAAGAGCAACATATGATTTCAACTTCCCGGTGATAAGGGTGGTATTAGCTGAACCTGAATAAAAACCATTTTCACCAGCTGAGATATTTACCTTTAGTTTGTTTTTATCACCAGTACCTGTAATAAAATTAATGGCTCCACTAAAAGCATTGGGTCCATAAACACGAGCTCCAGGTCCTTGCAAAACCTCAACTCGCTCTATACTTTCAATATCCACAGGAAGATTTAAACTCAAATGACCCGTCTGTGGATCAGTAATATTAACGCCATTGAGTAAAATCATGGTTTGATCAAAACTCCCCCCTCTAACACTCACATCGGCCTGAACCCCGTGATTACCTCTTTGGCGTACATCTACATTTAAAACATACTCCAATAAATCTTGCAAACTCTGAACAGGAGCAGACTCGATAGCATCCTTATCCATTATCATGACGACCCTAGCCATCTGCGAATAAGTCACGGAGGCTCGTTGAGCACTGACGACGACTTCATCGAGCCTTTTGTTGTTATTCACTAGCACAGTATCAGCCTGAGCAGAAGATTCTTTTGGCATTGCCACTAAAAAGTAAGTCACAAGTAAAGAAGAAATAACACATTCTTTACTAATACTCTTAAAAATGGAATATGATTGTCTTGTCCACTTCCTGAAATAGGACAATTCTTTATTTATAATTAATTTTTTCATCGATTTCTTTTCTTAATATTTTAAACCTATTGATTATTAATACCAACTCTTATCAAGTCTCAATAAGAATCAGCAAACCGAACAAATATAGATAATATCTGTTAAAATTAACACGCATTCAAATTCGTAATTTGAGGTATTTAGTTAAAACAGATATCTCAAATCAAATAGGTAACAGATAATCAAATCCTTATAAAATGGGTAAATCAAGCCAACGATTCAATCGAATATATGGTGAGTAAACTCCTGAGAACATTCCATGGAATTCCTTTGAAATGCCTCTTGCAATTCAAGATCTCATTAAAAGCAAGTCTATCAAAGCCGCAAAGCAATTGATATTGGTTGTGGACTGGGAAATTACAGTCGAGAATGGGATTTGAGATGACGGCTTATTGCATCACGTTTATCCAGAGCATGGAGAGATGTATGTTAGAAATTTAGCCAAACTACTTAATGAAAATGCCTATTACCTTTCCATAGCTTTTAACGAAGAAGATGATTATTTTGAAGGCAAAGGGAAATACCGTTAAACACCAACAGGACCAGTGCTTTATTTCTCAAATTAAAGATGAAATGCAGAAACCGTTCTCTTCCTTATTCCATATTCTGGATCTGAAAGATATTACCATCCCAGTAAAGAATGGTAATTACAGAGCTTATTATGCATTTATGCAAAAAAAATAAAA
>NZ_JBFFKR010000386.1:0-2621 GCF_041555295.1 Ancylomarina sp.
TCCAATAAATCCAGTTCGGCTTGTTTTCTTTCCGAAATATCGATTAATGTTAAAAGGTAAAAGTCGTTGACTTTGTCCGCAACGCCATCTATATTTACACATATTGGACGATTACCTTCTTTGTTTAATATGACTTCGCAGGATATTTTTTTATTGCTGGAATAAATATCCTGAAGGAAGAGATTGAAAGTTGATCGTGTATTTGCAGATACAAAAGAATCGAAACGCTTACATATTAAGGGAGAACGTTCCTTTCCAAGTAAATCAGCGGCAACAAAATTAAGTTCAATAATTTCACCCTCATGTGAAAGGGTAAGATAGCCCGAAGGTGCAAAATCATAAAGTTCCTTGTATTTTTCTTTAGCAAGATCATTTATCTTTTTATTTGCCAACAATAATTCCTCGTTTGTCAATTCAAGTTCAATTTCATGAACCTGCAATTCGTGAATTAGTTTCAAAGTATCCGCTTCTGAAAAAGGTAAGCCCGTTTTGGTTTGCTTAATTTTCAAAAGTTTTTCTGCCTTTTGGCGAAGCAAGAGGGCTTCTTCTATAATAACATTTTGTGTTCTCATGGCTTATACAAATTATGTTCACGAAGTATTCTAATACTCTCTTTGAGTTCTTCTTCCAATTTTTTAGCGGTTGTGATTTCAACAAATGTTATGACCAGACCATCGATACGGTCATCGGTTGTGCGATAAGGCATAATACGAACCGTAAACCACCTTTGGTCGTGGGTTGAAATATCTGTTTCTTTATATACTAGTGATCTCAAAACTTCCCTGCAATGTTCTGCCATATCAAGGTACTGCAAATCGGTAACCATTTCGGTAAAAGGTCTACCAATATCAATGGGTCGAAGTTTGAACAATTTTGTTAGCTGGTTTGTAAAACGGCGAATATTTAAGTCTTTGTCGAGAAATAAAGTAGCAATATCGGTGCTATCCAAGAGGTTTTTCATGTCATTGTCAGCGATTACAAAATCAGCTATTTTGCTTTGCAGCTCATTATTTACGGTTTGCAGTTCCTCATTCAGACTTTGCATTTCTTCCCTTGAGGTGGTCAGTTCTTCATTGGTTGATTGCAATTCCTCATTGGTCGATTGTATTTCTTCATTGGTTGATTTTAATTCTTCCTGCGTGGTTTGCATATCTTCTTTTGTGCTTTGTATCTCCTCATTAGCATGCTGCAATTGAAGTTCTAACTCTTGTTCGCGTATGGTTGAATTTTTTTTACCCTTTGGCAGTTTTCTGTTTGTAGCTCGTGGAATATCCAAAACATCAGAAAAAACAATCATAATGGCTCCCTTAATTATTTCGGGCTTTTCAATTTGCTGAAGCGTAATATCCACGATCTGAGTATCCCCGTTTGTTCCAACTTTTATATTCAGTAATTTTACAGGCTCGTAATTTTGTTTTGCTTTGCGTACTGCACCTAATAGTTCATTATTCAAGCCTTCGCGTGCCATAGCGTAAATATTCCAGTTTGCTTTTCCAGCTGCCGGTTCTAAATATTTACCTGTTCGACCTGTAATATATAAAATATCGCCTTCCTCGTTTATCAATACACTAGCAGGCGAAAATTTCTGCAGAATTAACTGGTCAGCAAGTGTTTGAATATTTTCAGTCATATTGGATGGTTTAATTTCTTCAACGATTTGTTTTTTTATATGAGTGAATGCTCTTGGGAAATCCAAAAACTCCTTCTCCACCTTTGTTTTCGAGCGTTTATAAAATTTCAGTTTTACATCAATCGGTGTAAATTGATTGTTTTGAGAATTATCATTTTCTGCACTTCCGAGTATCATTATTCCCTCGGCATTAAGACTGTAATGAAACAAATTCATTATCTTTTTTTGTAATCTGGGTTCCAAATAAATTAATAAATTCCGGCACAAAAGAAGATCTAATTTTGTAAAAGGCGGATCTTTAATAACACTATGCGGTGCAAATACAATCATCTCACGTATGGAAGTCTTTATAAAGTAACCGTTTTCAGCTTTAATGAAAAAACGGTTTATTCGCTCTGTAGAAATATCGGCAATTATATTTTGACTAAAAAATCCTTTTCTGGCCTTCTTAATGGCATCGCTATCAATATCAGTGGCAAATATTTGAAGCGAAAGTCGCTTATCATCTTTTATTTTTTCGTAGGCTTCTTTAAAAACAATTGCCAATGAATAGGCTTCTTCGCCCGTTGAGCAGCCCGTAATCCATGCCCGTAGAACATAGCCGCTGGGCAATTCATTAAGCAAATCAGGTAATACACTATCCTCAAGCTTCTTCCAAACATTAGCGTCACGAAAAAATTTAGTTACGCCAATTAGTAACTCTTTGAAAAGAATATCTATTTCATTTGGATTCTGTTGTAAAAAGCGAACATAATTTGCAATCTTATCAATTTGATGAACCTGCATCCGCCGTTCTATCCTTCGAAATAAGGTGTTTTTTTTATATAAAGAAAAATCATGTCCGGTTTGCGTTCTTAGTAAGAGAACAATTTTTTCGAGATTGCTTTTGATTTTATTGTCAATTTCGGTTTTCGTTGCTATTCCCGGACTCACTTTAAGAAAAGCAAGCAATTTTTCGGGTAGTTCGTTTGCTGCTGCCAAAATATCGACA
>NZ_JBFFKR010000387.1:0-2617 GCF_041555295.1 Ancylomarina sp.
CTGTAATATTGTGCAAAAGAAGTTGAGGAGAGAAATATTAATAGTATCAGAGAGATAATCGTTTTCATATTTTAATCTGTAGCATTTTTTAAGTTCCATAATATACTTTCTTTTATTCAAATGGCAATACTTTCAAATAACTCTTGTTGTCTGTTATTATAATAAGTAATTGTACATGATTAATGACGTGCTTAAAACGTCTTCCTAATATGTGAATCTTTTAATTGAGCTTGTGAATTCGAGTTTATTTATGAAAGCTGCCTTTGCGTCAGCCTATATACCGTATCATTTAAACTTAAGATGAATCCATCTAATACGATGGCGTATTGGCATAAATAACAAGAAAAAAACAAAATAAAAAAAATGAAATGTAGCTGTAACCCCTACGATAGTTGACTTGTTTTCCGATAGGAGGGTTTTTAAGCCGATAGATCAATCAATTTACCCGATAGGTGTATAATTTACCTGTAAGGAATACCAAATTACCCGATAGGCGTTCAATTTGCCTGTAAGGAATACCAAATTACCCGATAGGCGTTCAATTTACCTGCAAGGAATACCAATTTACCCGATAGGCGTTCAATTTTGGCAACAGAAGCCATCATTCACCCTACAGGAATCATTTTTTTAGAATAGGGGTTATCATCAATCAAATATTATAGATCGCAACATTAAACAGAGGTCGTTATATTTTACTCCCCCCTTTACTAGTGCGCGATTGTATCGCGTTCCTTTAAAATTATAAAGCACATAATATTATCGAACGCTAGCGTTATATCGTGAGTCAAACTAATGCCTAAAACCTAACAAATTATTGATATTAAAGCACTGATTCAAATGATCAAACTGATCTATATTCAAGACTGAAATAAGTAATTGTGGGTGATTATTGACATGCTTAAAATGTCTTGAAAATATGCGAATATTTTAATTGAACTTGTGAATCAAATTTAATTCGTGAATAGGTGCTAATTTATGAAAGCTGGTTTACGTCAGTATATATACCGTATTACTTCATATCATCAAAGCAAAAAAATTAACAATCTCTTAATATGCAATCTCAGAACAATGTCGTATGTTTACGACATGAAACATTAAGAATTCTGTAAGGATGAAAAAACTAGACCTTTTTAACAATCAGCAGCAAGAATTAGCAAATTTGGCCAAAGCCCTGTCACATCCTGCAAGAATTGCCATTTTGCAGTATCTGGCTTCTTGCAACACCTGCATTTCAGGTAATATATCGGATTACCTGCCACTTAGTCGGACCACCGTTTCTCAGCATTTGAAGGAATTAAAAGCCATAGGGCTAATAAAAGGTGAAGTTGAAGGCTTAAAGATGAGATATTGCCTTGATAAGGTGGCTATTGAAAGCCTGGGATCAACCTTCAATACTTTCTTTGGAGCTATTCAACCTCAAAACGAAGAATGCTGTTAAACTCAGAACAATCAAATTTCAAAATATATAGATAGATGAAAGTACTTATTTTATGCACAGGAAACTCTTGTCGTAGCCAAATGGGAGAAGCCATTTTAAGAGATATTAACCCTGAATTAACTGTTGTATCAGCTGGAACTAAAATTGCAAATGAGGTTCATCCGCTGGCAGTTAAAGCAATGGCTGAAATCGGAATTGATATTAGTGATCTTAGACCGAAGATGGTTGATGTATTCCTTGAAGAAGGAGTTGATTTCTTAATCTCAGTTTGTAGTGGAGCGAAAGATGCTTGTCCTGCATTCCTAGGTCCTGTTGGAAAAAGAGTTCACATCGGTTTCGACGATCCGGCTTATGCACCAGGTAATGAAGAAGAAGTTATGAATGTTTTCAGAAGAGTCCGAGATGAAATTCGTCGTGACTTTGCCAAGTTTAACGAAGAGTATATTCTTAATAAATAAAAGAGACTTCTTTATTTCGAAGCTATTAACCAAAAATAAACCACATAAATATAATGGGAAGCTTAACTAAAAAACTATCATTCCTGGATAGGTATTTAACCCTCTGGATTTTTGTCGCCATGGCTGTTGGTGTTGCATCAGGATTCTTATTTCCTAATATCGCCAACTTCTGGAACTCCATGTCATATGGCAGTACTAATATTCCGATTGCAATTGGCTTAATCATCATGATGTATCCCCCACTTGCAAAAGTGAAATATGAAGAACTAAAGGATGTTTTTAAAAATCGCAAAGTCCTTTTACTTTCTCTCGTACAAAATTGGGTATTAGGTCCAACCTTGATGTTTGGCTTGGCCATTCTATTCCTGAGAGATTATCCTGAATACATGACTGGCTTAATTCTGATTGGCTTGGCACGATGTATTGCCATGGTGATTGTTTGGAATGATTTGGCAAAAGGCGATACAGAATACGCTGCAGGCTTGGTAGCCTTCAATAGTATCTTTCAAGTCTTTTTCTTTTCCATCTATGCCTATGTTTTTATCACTGTATTGCCCCAGTATTTCGGACTTGAAGGTTCGGTAGTCGATATCTCGATGCGAGAAGTGGCAGAATCTGTTTTCATCTATCTGGGTATTCCCTTTTTAGCTGGTATGCTTACACGCTACCTGCTTTTGAAAAGAAAAAGCAAGGCATGGTATCAAGAGAAATTCATTCCAAA
>NZ_JBFFKR010000388.1:0-2606 GCF_041555295.1 Ancylomarina sp.
ATGTCAGAATTTATAAATAATAATGAAGCTCGAATAAACTCTCTTTACGATTTTTGCTACCGATTAACCATAGGAGAGAAGGGGAGTGATCTGATTAAGGAACATCAAAGGGCGATTGATGATTTAACAGCCAATGATATCATTCTTGTTGTTCATCGACTTGTTGAAGCTAATTTGCCAATGGATGTTTTAAAGAAAGGCATCAATAAAGCTCTTAATGTTTTTCACAAGCAAATATTGGCTCAAAAACCTATTTCATTACCCGAAGATCATTTCTTAGTTTATTTAACAAAGGAAAATAGAGAACTTGAAAGACGATTGCAAAATCTAAAATCATGGGTTAAAGATTTCAACAATGAAAATCTAGATAGTTCAAAAGTTGCTGAGCATTTAAGGATAGGTATTGAAGATCTGATGCAAATGGAAAAGCATTATATCAGAAAAGAGAACATCCTTTTCCCTTATTTTGAAAAGGAATATCCTCAATACAAATGCCTGGGTGTTATGTGGTCTATTCACGATGATATTCGGAAAACCCAAAAGGCCTTATTATTAGCTCTTTTAGAAGTCAATTTAGATAAGAAGCATATTAATAAGCTACTCGGGGACTTATTTTTCGATATGTATGCCATTATTCTCAGAGAGGAATATCTTTTGTTCCCGATAGCTTTTAATGCTATAAATAAAGAGGCATGGGATGATATGTTGCAGCAAAGTGAGGAATTGGGTTACGCTTATATTCAGGCTCCAAAACTTAAGAAAGAAAAGAAGGTGAAAGCTGACGAATCATTTGAATCTGATTTTTTAAGTGAGAACAAATTGGAAAACACTTTGCTTAACTTCGATACAGGTTTGATGACTTTAAAACAAGCCATTCTTTTGTTGAATAATCTTCCTGTTGATATCACGATGATTGATGAGAACGATAAGGTTTGTTTCTTTTCGAATCCCAAAGAACGTTTCTTTCCTAGATCAAAGGCTATTATTGGGCGTACCGTTCAAAATTGTCATCCACCAGAGAGCGTTCACATTGTAAATGAATTGGTAGAGGCTTTTAGAGATGGTAGTAAGGACAGTGAACCCTTTTGGATAGAAATGAAAGGACGTTTTATTCTGATCCAATACTTTGCTCTTAGAGATGAAGAAGGTGCTTATAAAGGCTGTATTGAGGTGAGTCAGGATTTAACTGATATTCGTAAACTGACTGGTGAAAAGAGATTAATGTAAGATATTGCATCGAAAATATTAAAATGAAAAACAGGCTGAGATACAACATCTCAGCCTGTTTTATGTTTGTTTACAGGAAATACGTTTAAATGTTTGTCGAGGAATTGCTTATATTTACATTTAGATACCTAAATAAATTAACCGATGAAGTTAGATTACTGCAAAGACGATATGATCCTTAAGGTTTACCCAACCGTAAGTGCCTGTTTTGAAGAAGCTTTTTCCTTGATGAAAAAGCATTTTTGGATGCTGATTTTGATCATTTTTGTAGGTGCGGCTATAGAGACTCCAATGTGGCTGATGCAGCAAACTAAACCAAGTGCTGATGGTATAGACTTTACCTTTAGTTTTTTGCAATTAATACAAGTGGTTTATTATTTCGGGATAGCAACTGTGTACTCTTATGGTGTGATCCATGTCTTTACAAAGGTTGCCAGAAAAAAAGACTTTGTATTTGAGGAAACGCTCTTAGGTTTTAGAACCTATTCGAGAGTTATTCTTAGTCGATTATTAGTTATGTTGGTAGTCGGTTTAGGACTTATTCTCTTATTGATTCCCGGACTATTTCTCGCTTGTCGTCTGGTTTTTGTTCCTTATTTAATTATGGACAAAAAGCATGGTGTTGTAGATTCTCTAAAGATAAGCTACTATATGACCAGGGGCTATTTCGGGACTATTTTTGGTATGGGGATCTTATCATTTGTGATCATTATTCTTGGACTTGTTTTACTTGGTTTTGGTATTCTAATTTCTCTTGTGTGGATAAATACTGCATTTGCAGTATTCTATAATGCAGCCGAAGATCTTCACTATATTGATGCTTGTAAAGAAGCTGATGTTGTTCCAGAAGAAAAGGAAGTAGCTTAAGCTCTCTTTAAGCAACGATAACTTTACTGCCAGTAAGTTTGTAACTCGTGCGTATTCCTTTAAAGTTCATTAAACAAAAAAAAAGCGTTATATTTATTTGTTTTTTGCCTCTTGCCTAAATGGGTAAAGCAAGAAAAGTCAATTCTTGGCTTTATACCTAAATAGGTAAAGTAAGAGAAATTGGTTTTTTGATTCATACCTAAATAGGTAAAGCAATAATAATCGATTTTTTGCTCTATGCCTAAATAGGTAAATCAAGAGGGATTGATTTTCTGCTCTATACCTAAATAGGTAAAGTAACAAACATGCATTTTAAAAGCAATATAGGTAAAGCATAAGATGATATTCTGTAGAATCAATAAATACTAATTTCTTAAAACCTCTATTTATGGCATTAATTAAGAAAATCTCAACAAGTAGTCGCAATGGCGATACGTGTGCCTTGTTAACTCTTATTTTAAAAGTATTGGCAGAGGATGATTGGAGTGCAGACACTTACCTGATGCCTGTAA
>NZ_JBFFKR010000389.1:0-2571 GCF_041555295.1 Ancylomarina sp.
AAACTTAAAGCATATAAAAAAACGGCTCTCTAGAGGGCCGTTTTTTTTTCGCTCATATTCTTAAGAACTTTCCTTCCGTTCATCATACGAATAACTGACATCCATCTAAAATTAGCCAAAAGGATATATGGATATGGAGGATATTTCATATCTTAGTCGCCACTTAAATTTCTCCATTTTGTAAGCTATGATACTTTTAATTTAAAGAGGTCCGTCATCTAACCACTGGAAGAAGTATCATCTTTTTAGAACATCGAACTCAACACAAAGCAATATGGAAATCATCATCCCTAAAAAACTTACTAATAACTTTCAGAGTCATCTATTCTTAACGGAATTATATACCTCTACAAAGAAATTGATAAAGGACGAAATCGTTCTGGATTTTAAAGAGACCAAACTCATTGAATCCAACCTTTTTGCGGTATTAGGAAGTCTTATTATGGATTGTGAAAGACGTAAGAATAAGGTTCGTTTAATCAATCTTCAAGATTCTATCCTTAACCTTTTCAATACAAAGAAAATGATTAGAGGTGGCATGAAAAAAGATGTCTGGAAAAGTCTTATCAAATGTCAATTCTTTAATAGTGATGATGAAAGCGAACTGACCGATTATCTGGAAAATAAAATATTCCCTGAACGTCCTGATGTCGCTTTGAATCCTCAGCTAAAAATGGCGATTGAGCTATGTGTCGCTGAAATATTCCGAAATGCTTTTACTCATAGCAATCGTAAAGAAGTCTTCATTTCGCATTACGTATCGGTACACAATAAGAAGCTAATCATCAGTATCGTGAATAGAGGAGCTAGTATACCCCAATTGGCGACTGCTGTCTTAAAAAAGGCTCAAAACGGCATGGGAGCCATAAAGTGGGCTGTTGAATCAGGAACCACATCAAAGCCTTTTAAACACAATGGGATGGGTTTGTATACCATTCGTCAGTTTATTGAGCAAAACGATGGTAAAATTCAAATTATATCGGGAAATGGTGTATGGAAACAAGTGAAGCACCGTAAGTTCTCAAAGCTTACCCGCAAAGAGTTCCCTGGAACAATTGTCACACTTGAATTTAATGTATAGAGATTCAAAATTTAATTTTCACAAATCGATTTAGACGCAGATTTTAATGATCAAAATATGATCTATCTTCAAGACTGAAATCTTAATAAAATCATATTTTATCAGCGTCTAAAACTTTAGGCGTACTTTTTAGAATCTTAACTTCGAGAATAAATCCCAAAGCACAATACCACAGCTTACCGAGATATTGAATGAGTGTTTGGTTCCAAACTGAGGAATTTCGATGCAGGCCTCCGAAGCATCAACAATAGATTGCTGTACCCCTTTTACCTCGTTACCAAAAACAAAAGCATACTTTTTATCCGATTCAATCTGGAAATCAGGTAAAGAAACCGAGTTCTCTGCTTGCTCAATTGCGTAAACATCAAAACCTTTATCCTTAAGATCTGCTACGGCATCTTCTGTTTTCTCAAAGTATTTCCAAGCCACAGAATCTTCGGCACCCAAAGCTGTTTTGTGCAAATCGCGATGTGGTGGTGTGGCCGTTATACCACACAGGTAAATCGCCTCAACCAAAAGCGCATCAGAAGTACGAAAGACCGAACCAATATTGTTTAAGCTGCGCACATTATCCAACACAATAATAAAGGGTGTTTTCTCTGCCGTTTTAAACTCAGTTATGCTTTTGCGATTCAGCTCGCTATTTTTCAACTTCCTCATGCTAATGATTTCCTTTTAATGATGGCGCGAATTTAATACTAAAAGACTAGAATAAAAATAAAATGTGGGAGATGCTATAACGAGCTTAATAAGGAGATACCCAAAACAAGAGCATCATCTAATTAAACCCGATAAATCATTATATTATTAAAAGTGTTTTATATAATTTCATAACTGTTTTCTTGAATGAAGACTTAAGCATTTCATTCATAAAAATGAGGTAAACCATCGGCTGGTCATCAACCGGCAAACTTTGACGAGACAACTGGAAGAGTAGGCCGATGGAGCCCGCAATATAGAACTTAATACGTAATAACAGATATCGGCTTTATACAGATCTCTCAATCAAAAAAAAATAGGAGAGCTTGTTGCAGACACTGAAACCGTATAGACTATTACGATTTATCAAAAACAAAAAAACATGTCTTTAGATTATAAAGTTGTAGAAAAAGGCCAACCCGGTGTTGTGGGAGGCGGTGAAAAAAAGTTTTACGCTCAAATTGTAAACGGCAAAGAAGTTAAGATCGATGAACTGGTAAAAGATATTGAACGCTTCAGTGCCTTATCAGAGGCAGATATTAGAGGTGTGATTATCGCATTGGAAAATGAGATACAGGACAAACTTGCTCAGGGAAGAATTGTTAGACTAGAAAAGATAGGCAGTCTTTACCCATCGATAAGCAGTACTGGCGAACTCGAGGCAGCGAAAGTAAGCTCAGCTTCAATTAAAAAAGTAGGTGTTAATTACCGCGCTGGTAGTCGCATTATTAAGGCGATAAAAGATGCTGGATTTAACAAAATTTAGAATTCCAAGAAAAGCTGCGCAGGTT
>NZ_JBFFKR010000390.1:0-2567 GCF_041555295.1 Ancylomarina sp.
CTGAATAGCTGAAATTCCAAGCATAACAAGCACTTTGGAATTGATATAACTCAAACGACTCAAATTAAGAAATGACTCACGTTTAATAATACGCCTATCGTGAAGTATTTCCTCTGCTGAAATAATCAATCCAAGGAATAGAGCCACCACCACTGCCATAAAAATATAGGATGGCAGATTTTCATTTTCTGCAAATATATAGGTCGTCGGATCATCGACTGTTCCAATAATATACTTAGTGAAATAACCCAATATCACAGCCAATAATGGTGCCTCTAATAGGGTAATCATCATGTATTGGATATTACTTAGTTTCGCATTGATATCTCTCGATAAATAAATTTTCAATTGCTGATAGCGTCGCGGAATCTGAAAATAATTATCTGGCAGTGCTGTTTTCTTCTTGGGTGTTTCAATTGATTTCGTACTCTCTATTTTCTCTTTATAATAAGCATACCACTCCTCTGATCCTCTTTTTCGTTTACGAATTTGTTTGCCATATTCGTTCGTCATTTTCGTCTCAATAATCTTCAGAATCTGCTCAGAGCTAACATTACCGCAAGTCAAACACTCACTTTCATCGGCATTCACGAAATGACTCTGCGTCTTAAAATAAACAATGGCTTCAACAGGATTCCCCGAGTAAATCACACGACCACCCTGATCCATAATAATCAAAACATCCAGCAATTTGAAAATATCGGATGAAGGCTGATGAATATTACACATAACCAATCGTCCTCTAAGAGTCTGGCGTTTCAACAAAAGCATGACCTTCTCCGAATCCATACTCGACAAGCCAGAAGTCGGCTCATCAACGAATAATATGGATGGGCGTCGCATCATTTCCAAGGCAATATTCAAACGCTTACGCTGACCGCCACTCAATATTTTATTAATAGGATCGCCTACCTTCAAATCTCTGGCCTCAATCAAATCGAATTTCTCAAGAGTATCCTCAATAATATTAAGAATATCATCTTCGGAAAACTTATCGAAACACAGCTTAGCATTATAATACAAATTCTCAAAGACGGTTAACTCTTCGAGCAACAAGTCATCCTGAGGCACATAACCAATAACACCAGCTAGCTTCTCTTTCTGTGTGTGAATATCATAACCATTTATCCAGATATTCCCTGAATTCAAAGGCAAATTACCATTGAGAACATTCAGAAGAGTTGATTTACCAGTACCACTCCCCCCCATAATCCCAATCAACTGACCAGATTCCGCTTTAAAATTGAATGAGTGAACGCCATTTTCAGTCCCCTTAAACTTGAATTCAATATCCTTAGCAACCAGACTGATTTGAGAACGATGTTTCAGTACAATAAACTCCGCAACAATTTGAGAATAATAGATCGGATCGATACGCGGTGAACGAATAACGGAGCCAAAAGTGATCAAATAACTTCTGTCAACTTTGATATTATGCCCATTTAAGAAGAGATTATACTCTCCAAAATATTTGATTAAATAGGTATTGGTACTCTTGATTCGAAGGACAAAAACCCGCCCACGGAGTTTTGGCACATAAATATGCTTAACAAGCTCATCTTTAAAATCCTCATTACTATCAATAAGTAATAAATGTTCATTAAATGGAATTGAATATTCATCACCCAAAATAAATTGTTGTGCAAATTCAAATTCCTCATCTGAAATTTTAAATGTCCTCGAAACGGTTTGAACAAATTCAAGAATTTCGTCCCCGACAAATTCCGAATCATCGATAAATTCAAGTAATTGAAGCATAATCCAAACTTTCTGTTCCTGATCAACTTCTTCCAATAAGCTAACACAAACTTCAGTCAATTGCTTATGCTTAGTCTGTATATAATCCAAATTCCCGTTATCGTAATAGGATGCTTTTAAAAAGGTGTCAAAATCGCTTAAATACCGTTCCTGCCATTCTTTATTGAGTCTGGTTTCTAAATAATTAGCAACCACATCACGTGCAGCCAATTCAAAACCGTGTTTTTGCTCATCAACAATGATGGCAAACAATTTCATTAAAGCATTTAAAACTGATTCGTTCATTCGTAATTTTTAGGGACAGCAAGTCTTTTTTTGCAAGAGCTCTAATTTATATAATTTAAAAGAGATATCCTGACCATATGCTTTATGAAATTAAAATGAATAACTAAACAATTGAATCTAAACAACCTACCATACCAAGAGCTAATTTGATTCAGCTTGAACCTGCAAACGTTTTCATAAACTAATTGCATTTTTTTCTTGGATGATAAAAAAATCCCTCCTACATTGCGTTCATCAAAAAAGACAACATGACTGTATTAAATTCATATTTCTGGTTCTATTTTTACTTTATCAAATGATAGAGCGGAACCTGATATGTAAATATTACAACAAAATATTTCAAAGGCTTCGCTAAATGCGAAGCCTTTTTTTTTTGATCAAAATTTCAATACAACACAATGAATACATCAATGTCATATAACTATTTCCTTTATTTCTGGTTCTTCTATTTTAGAAGCATCCCGAGATTGTATGGCATTATCTGAACTAAAAAATAACAGAAAAATGTACAAGCGTCTCGGGGA
>NZ_JBFFKR010000391.1:0-2563 GCF_041555295.1 Ancylomarina sp.
AACTACAGTTGTAATTTCAAAACTATTTATATCATCTTCATCATTCAGATAATAGCCACTCACTCCAAATTCGGTCTTATTTAGTTGTTCACGTTTCTCAAGAACTAGGGTATTACTATCTGCATCGATTCGACTCACCATTAAACCTGTTTTTTCTTTAAGTTCCAGTCCTCGTTTCTGACCAATCGTATAAAAAGGGTAACCTTCGTGCCAGCCCAATTCTTTACCACCAACATCTACAATCTTCCCCTTGCCTACTTTCACATCGACATCTGGCATTTCCTGTTTTAAGAAATCTCTATAGTCCATACCATCAAGAAAACAGATGCCCATACTTTCTTTCTTAGACGCCACTTTTTTATGTCCAAAACCTATCGCCATTTCACGCACTTCTGCTTTTGTAAAAGCGCCTAAAGGTGTTAAGGTTCTTGATAAAATTTCTTGATTAAGGTTCCATAAAAAATAGGATTGATCTTTAGCTGGATCATCCCCTTTATGAATATAAAAAGTACCTTCTTCCTCAAGTATCTGAATATAATGCCCCGTTGCGATATAATTCGCCCCTAGCTCATCGGCTTTATCTAAAAGTAAGCGCCATTTTAAATTTGGATTACAATGTATACAAGGACTTGGTGTACGTCCATTCAAATATTCCTGAAGAAATTGACCGATGACCACATCTTTAAACTCATCACGTGCGTCGATCACATGATGCTCAATTGAAAGCTTCTTTGCTAATTGCTGAGCATCAACTATAAAATGAGGCAGTTCTTGATTATTTGAATCCTCATTAGGTGAATTCCAAAACCATAAAGAGACACCAATAACCTCATACCCTTTTTGCTGAAGTAACATAGCCGTGACCGAAGAATCAGTTCCTCCACTCATACCCAACACCACTTTATTCTTATCTGCACAAATTATCGTCATTACTCTATAATTTCTTAATAGTTTACAAAACTAGAAAAAAAGCAAGAACCATTTGTTCGGATAAACATTTATTCGAAAAATCTTCCAAATTAGGATAGTCATCGAAAAAACGTGAGTATTAATCTCCATTTTTATACATTTGTCATTCTAACATAAATATGAATAAAAACAATCAAATATGAACTTAAACAAAACGAGCCAAACCGTTCTTGGTTTAGGCTTAGCTCTTAGCATTCTATCGGGCTGTACCCAAGAGAAGCAATTAGGTCAGGATATTCTAAAAAAAGAGGATATGAACCTAGCTGTGAAGCCAGGCGTCGACTTTTTCGAATATGCGAATGGAACCTGGATGAAGAATACACCAATTCCTGCAGATAAAAGTCGTTATGGAGCTTTCGATATTTTAGGAGAGACTGCTAACGAGGCTGTTCACAACCTTCTGGAAGAAGCAGCAAAGACGGAGAATGCAACTGAAGGAAGTAATTTAAAGAAGATTCAGGATTTCTATGCGATTGCAATGGATGTTGAGAAAATCAACACAATTGGACTAACACCATTACAACCTGAGTTTGATAAAATTGCTGCAGTTCAGAATGCAAATGATTTGTGTAACGAGTTGGTTCATCTTCACAAAATGGGTATTAGTGCTCTATTTGGCGCTGGTGTTGATCAGGATATGAAGAACACGACTGTAAATAGAATGTATCTTTCAGAAGATGGTCTTTCTCTTTCTGATCGTGATTATTACACTGCAGACAATGAAACCAGTGCAAACATCAGAACAGAGTTTGTGAAGCACATGGCAAAGATGTTTGAATTGATTGGTGAAGATGCTGCTATTGCTAAGAAAAATGCAGAATCAATCATGAGATTTGAAACTCGTATGGCAGAAAAGTTCAATACACGTTTAGAGAATAGAAATTATCCTGCCATGTATAACCCTAAAACTGTTGAAGTTTTAATGGGTGAGTATCCTAACTTCGATTGGGCTACCTACTTCAAAGAAATGGGTGCAGACATTAAGGAATATGTGATTACAACTCATCCTCGATACATGAAGGAATTGAACCTGATGTTCAAAGATGAGAAAATGGAAGACATTAAATTGTACCTAAAATGGAAAGTTCTAAACGAGTCTGCAGGTAAAGTGTCTACAGAACTTGAAAAAGAACAGTTTGCTTTTTACGGAACCATATTAACAGGTGCTACTGAACAACAACCACGATGGAGACGTATGTCAAATGCTACAGGTTCAGTTTTAGGCGAAGCTGTTGGTCAGTTATACGTAGAAAAATATTTCCCACCTGAAGCTAAAGTTAGGATGGATGAGTTGGTGAACAACCTAAAAACTGTTTTACGCGGAAGACTTGAGAAATTAGAATGGATGAGCCCAGAAACCAGAAAAGAGGCATTAGCAAAGCTTGATGCATTTGGTGTGAAGATTGGTTATCCTGAAAAGTGGGAAGATTATTCTAAGCTAGAAGTAGGTACAGATTCTTATATTCAAAATACCTGGAGAGCTTCTCGTTTTGGTGTTGCTAAGAACATCGCCAAATTAGGTCAGCCTGTGGATACCGAGAAATGGGGCATGACACCACAAACGGTAAATGCTTACTATCACCCATTATTGAAT
>NZ_JBFFKR010000392.1:0-2553 GCF_041555295.1 Ancylomarina sp.
AGTTATGCAGGTCGTCGTCCTCCAAAGTGGGTTAAGAATAGACCGGTTTCTTCGGGGTATTATATTGGGGTATCGGTTGTTAGTAAAAATGTGGATAATTATATGCAGTTGGCTAAAAATAAAGCTCTGCAAGATTTAGCTTCTCAAATTTCCATCAATATTTCATCAAATTCGGTTTTATATCAGTTCGAAGATAACACGAGTTTTAAAGAGGAATTTGAATCTCAAGTTAAAACCTCTTTGGTTCAAGAATTAGAAGCTTATGAATTCGTAGCCTCATGGAATAATAAAAGAGGGAATGAGTATTGGGAATACTATCGTTTATCGAAGAAACAATATGCTTTATTGCAACGACTGAAGTTAAATAAGGCGAAGAGGTTAGCTCAGAATTATTTTGATGAAGCTACCATGTACGAAGATAAGTTGGATCTCATTCAGGCTTTAAGTTATTACGTAAAATCAATAAAAGCTTTAAAGAAGCATCTGGATCAAGATTTATCGGTGATGACTTTTGAAGGACCTATAAATTTAGGAACTGAAATTTTTAAACGAATTCAGAATATCTACACAAGAACTCAACTTGTACCAGTAAATAAAAATATCAAGATAGAGATTTCAACTTCAATTAAGGATCCATTTATGGTTAAAGCGAGCTGGGCGTCTGATGAGGGGGAGAAAGAGCTAGTGAATTTGCCACTTAATTTCGATTTCGTAACTGGTGGTGGTTTGTTGGACAAGCATGCTAATACTGATGAATTTGGTTATGCTTCTTCTCAGTTGACTCGTGTAACATCAAAAGAGAAACTTCAGAAAGTTGAAGCAGCTCTGGATTTGTCCTCTATATTGAATCAGGACGATGAAGATTATGAGATCTATAAAATGTTTCTAACGCCTGAATTGGCTCCTAAATGCTCAATCATTCTAAATGTAGAACGCTTGAAAGCTTATATGCTTTTTAGCGAGAAAATTTTCGGTAAAGATTCCCAAAGATCTATTCTCAAAAGCGCAATCAAGAAAGAATTATCTGAGAATTTCTTCTCGTTTACAGAAGATAAAAATAGTGCCAACGTGATTTTAGATGTGAAAACCAATGTTACGAAGGGGGAAATAAAAGAAGGGCGTAATTACAAGGTACATATTGTTTATTTGGATTGCTTTTTCTCATTGACAGATATGAAATCGGGATTTGAAATTTTCAACGATGCAATATATGAAGTAAAAGGGATGAAGCCAGTGAGTTATAATTATGCTGTGAGAGAAGCCTATGAACAAGCTGTAGAGGAAATTCACAATACCATTATTCCTAAATTGAATCAACTTGATCTTTAATCGAGATCGAATTAAAATAATGAATCAGAATAGTAAAATCATTCAGTTTTGAACCTATACACATATTGTATTTTAATACTGAAGTATAAATTGAAATCTATGAAAGCGAAAAATTTGAAACAAGTTTTTATCCTAGGATTAGGAATGATAATGACTGCAGGATTAAGTTCATGTGGCTCTAGTGAAAAAGTTGCTTCAGTAAAATCTCAAGGAGAAGAATTAATTGAAGTATACTGCACTGGTCCTGATTACCAAAGTGACAAGAAGACCTTCAGAGCCTCTGCTATTGGAGAAAGTTTAGACCAAATGGTTTCTAAGAAAAAAGCGGGAACAAATGCTCGTGCCGAACTAGCGACTTTGGTGGCATCTACAATTAAAGGAACGATTGACAACTACATTAATTCTACTGAATTGAATAATGTTGAGCAAGTAGAGGAACGTTTTGAAGGATTAACTCGTGAGGTTATCAACCAGCAATTGAATAATATTAAGGTAATCTGTGAGAAGCAAACACGTACAGCTCAAAATAAATACAAGACTTACATTGCTATTGAAATGAGTGGTGAAGATTTAGAAAAAGCTATCGAACAAAAATTATCTCAGGATGAGAAATTGAAGGTAGATTACGATTACAATAAGTTCAAAGAGACTTATGACGCTGAAATGCAGAAATTAGAAAGTAAACAAAGAGGATTTTAATCTTTAGCTTTCCAATAACATAAAAACAGCGCTTATCCTCATGGATAAGCGCTGTTTTTTTATATCAATAGTTATTAGATCATACTAATAAGTTGCACACAAATGATTAAAAATACCATTGCAATAGGATAAACAGTTGCGTAAGCTATAGCTTGTGCATTTGAATCTGTCATGCCATCAACTGCAGCTAGCCCTGGTGTACTTGTCATACTTCCTGTTAGAGCACCTAATAAATTGAGTAGGTTCATTTTTAACCAATAGTGCCCAATAAGTGTTGTTATTAGCATTGGTATAAGCGTGATGACAATACCTATTCCGAAAAGGAGCATTCCTGACTCTTGAAAGGTTTCTACGAGCTTAGAGCCTGCGCTAGTCCCCACTACAGATAGAAACATGAGTAAACCTAATTGGCGAAGTAATTGATTGGCTGTGCCAGACATTGTCCATAGAATTGGGCCTGTTTTTCCAATTCGACTAAGGATGAGAGCAACCATTAAAACGCCACCGGTTAATCCTAGTGAGAAT
>NZ_JBFFKR010000393.1:0-2535 GCF_041555295.1 Ancylomarina sp.
ATATTCCCTTTGGGCTTGATTTGGTTTTATCGAAAAATTGTCTCTACATTTGTCTCAACAAAAATAGAAAAAGCATGGCTACAAAAATGATAATTCGACGACGACGCAGATCTTTATTTCAACAATAAGGGAGCATTGTTTGTGGATTATTTTCCAGGCTTTCCTTTATATCGGAAGGCTTTTTTTATGCCCGGTTAGTAACTATTATCAAGTATCAAAGAATAAAACACAGAACAATGAATCAATTTTTAAACATCCGACGAAGACAAAGCGCACTTTTAAAGAAAGCGGTGGATGTCTTATTGTCGTGTTGTCTGAATTGACCATGATATATTTTAAAGGCTTACCGTTTATATGGTAAGCCTTTTTTTTAGGACTTTTTTTTTGAGACTCAAATTTAAATTATAACAATTACTCATATGCCAACAACGATCTACACAGTAAGCCGACGCCATTTGCGTTCGAACTGCTACCCAGAAGGGGCGGATGAGTCTGATATGCTATTAACTGAAATAGGATATATAAGCTTGCCGTCGACCACGGTGGGCTTTTTTTGTGCCTAATACTCGATGTGATAGGCGTGAACAAGAGATGGTTTGAAAGAAATTTAGAATATAAATCAAAGTAAAATTAAACAAGATGAACACATTTTTTAAGAGAGAAGATCGGCTAAGGCTCCGATATAACAGGGTAACAAACGGCTTGAAAGAAAGCTTCGAAATTGAGATTAATAATAAATGGTTGAGCCTGACAGGCGTGGCTCTATTTTGGGAAACCTAGCGATTTAGAAAAAAATGGAAACTGTAGACATAAAACAAGAAATAGCTGTTATCGAATCGGGAATTATACATATTGAGTATGCTACCGAGATATGCGAAATGATTGAAGCAGCTGCTAAAATAAGAGGAACAGGGATTGCCAAAAGAAATCCTTTATACATTGCTCAGAAACTTCAGGAAGGAAAAGCGATCATTGCCTTTGCCGATAACAAGGTGATTGGTTTTTGCTATATAGAAACCTGGGAGCATGAGTTATATGTAGCCAACTCGGGATTAATAGTCCACCCGGACTACCGTTATGTTGGTTTGGCCAAGCAAATTAAAGAGAAGGCTTTCCAGTTATCGAGAAAGCGTTTCCCCGAAGCTAAAATCTTCGGATTAACCACCAGCTTGGCGGTCATGAAAATCAATTCAGACCTGGGTTACAAGCCCGTTACTTTTTCGGAACTTACTAAAGATGTTACCTTTTGGAAAGGTTGTGCGTCATGCATCAACTATGACATCTTGCAAAGAACCAATCACAATATGTGTTTGTGTACAGGTATGTTATGTGATCCGAAAAAACCTCAACAAAAAATTTAGCAACAATCATCGTAAAAAGAAGATCATGATAACAAAAGATAAAAAAGTCGTTTTAGCCTACAGTGGCGGATTAGATACCACATATTGTGCCCTTCACTTGTCGAAGGACTTGGGCATGAAGGTTTATACGGTATTGGGAAATACTGGCGGATTTAGTGATGAAGAGCTAACCGCAATTGAAAATAAAACTCAAAAGCTGGGCGTGATAGAACACACCAGCATTGATTTGACTGAAGAGTATTACGCAAAATGTATCAAGTACCTCATAATGGGTAATGTTCTAAAAAACAACTGCTACCCCTTATCAGTAAGTTCAGAAAGAGCTTTTCAAGCCATGGCTATTGCCCAATATGCCAATGAAATTGGAGCCGACTTTATTGCCCACGGAAGCACAGGGGCAGGGAATGATCAAATCAGATTCGATCTGATTTTTAAGATTATGGCACCCAATGCTCAAATTATTACCCCAACCAGAGATTTGGAGCTGAGCCGTGAAGAAGAAATTCAATACCTGAAAGACCATGGCATTGATGATGCCTTTGAGAAAATGGCTTATTCGATTAATGCGGGTATCTGGGGAACCAGTATTGGAGGAAAAGAAACTTTGGTATCGGATCAAACCATTCCTGAGGAAGCTTATCCATCGCAGGTGACTCAAACTGAAGCAAGCGAATTGAGTATCGGCTTTGAAAAAGGAGAACTCGTATCGGTAAACGGACAAAAGTTCGATAATCCATTGGATGCGATTAAAACCATAGAAAAAATAGGATCAGCCTACGGTATTGGCAGAGACATGCACATTGGGGACACCATATTGGGAACAAAAGGGAGAGTTGCCTTCGAAGCTGCTGCACCTGTTTTGATTCTGAAAGCTCACGAAATGCTAGAGAAGCATTGCTTAAGCAAGTGGCAGATGCACTGGAAGGATCAATTAGGTGATTTCTACGGTATGCTTTTGCACGAAGCCCAATACCTGGAGCCCTTAATGAGAAATATAGAGTGCTTCCTCGAAGATACACAAGCAACAGTTTCAGGAGAAGTGAAACTGATGCTATATCCAAAGTATTATCAGATGATTGGGGTGAATTCTCCAAACGATTTAATGAATGATGCTTTTGGACAATATGGAGAGAAGAATGAGGGATGGACTGCCGATGATGTGAAAGGTTTTACC
>NZ_JBFFKR010000394.1:0-2516 GCF_041555295.1 Ancylomarina sp.
CCAATCATCTTTTGATAAAGCTAAAATATCTGGATTGGGCTTAAATGCTTCAACAGAATGTGGCTTTACCATGCGATTCCATGGACAAACATCCTGGCAGATATCACAGCCAAATACTCTGTTTTCAAATTTACCTTTCATTTCCTCAGGAATATCATCCTTTAATTCTATGGTAAAATAAGAAATACACTTGCTACCATTAACAACATTGGGGGCCACAATAGCATCAGTCGGACAAGAACGGATACAGCGATTGCAACCTCCACAGAAATCAGGGTAGATTTCTGTTTCGTATGCCAAAGGTAAGTCTATAAGCAATTCTCCCAAAAACATAAAAGAGCCAAGCTTTCTATTTAGAAGAAGTGAATTTTTACCAATCCAACCTAGCCCTGCTCTACGAGCCCAGGCATGTTCCAATATGGGAGCTGAGTCAACAAAGGCACGGCCTTGTGTTTCTCCAATTTCTTCGTTAATGTATTCCAATAAAGAATTCAACTTTTCTTTGATTACGAAATGGTAGTCTTTACCATAGGCGTATTTTGCTAAAACAGGTGCTTCGGAATATTCTTGCAGATTTTCAGGATAATAATTAAGAGCAACAACAACAATCGACTTTGTATTTTCAACCAAAAGTCGAGGATCGAGACGCTTGTCTATATTATTGGCCATATAGCCCATCTCTCCATGATACTCTTTCGCCAACCAATCCGAGAAACGATCTTTTTCCTCTGAAAGAAAATCTGCTGCAGCAATTCCACAAAGGTCGAAACCAAGTTCTATCGCTTTATCTTTTATGAGATGAGATTTTGTTGTCAGCGTTAAATCCATAATGTAAAGGTAATGAAATCAAGTTTTGGAGTATAAAGAATTCACACAATTACAAAATTAGAAGAATCTACAAATGAACCCTTAAAAAATAAGTGGGATTAGAAACCCATTTCTTTATTACAAATTAACAGGCATAGAAAAGGGCTGAAAAACAGCCCTTTGTATTTTATAAAAAACCCAATTCGAGTTTTGCTTCTTCAGTCATCATATCTTTATCCCAAGCTGGATCGAAAGTCAGAACGACAGTTACATCGTTAATTTGAGGCAAAGCTTTTACTTTTTCGTTCACCTCTTCGAGAATTTGATCAGCCATTGGGCAGTTTGGTGCAGTTAAAGTCATTAGAACTTTCACTTCATCATCTTCGTAAACATCAACTTCATATATCAATCCCAAATCGTAAATATTCACAGGGATTTCAGGATCGTAAATGGTTTTTAAGATCTCTACGATAATTTCTTCTGTTTGTTTTCTACTCATTGTATTGAAATTTAAGACTAGAGAATCAAGATTCTCACAATCTATCGTTATTAATTATTCGCCTTATGGTTGAATGCCAAACCGTACATTTTAATTTGTTTCACCATAGAAACCAATCCATTTGAACGAGTTGGTGATAAATGCTGTTTTAATCCAATCTCATCGATGAATTTTAAATCAGCATTCATAATTGCTTCAGGAGTCTGGTTATTGAATACTCGTATCAATAAAGCAGCAATACCTTTCACAATAATCGCATCACTATCGGCTTCAAGTTTCACAACGCCATCTTCTAATTTGGCATTGAACCAAACTTTTGATTGACACCCTTTAATAAGGTTCTGATCCGTTTGATATTGAGCATCCAAACCAGAAAGGTCTGTCCCCAATTCAATTAAGTATGCATACTTATCCATCCAGTCCTCAAAACCAGCGAACTCTTCAATGATTCCTTCTTGTATTTCGTTTATGGTCATTTCTCCAATCATTTGTAATTTTCAAGAATGGCTCTGTAAACTGAGCCAGTTTATTCGGTTACAAAGTTATAATTATTTAAGAAACAATTTAAGCGTGCTTAACCCCAAACATTTTACAAACTTTCTCAATTCCTACAAGAAGCGCATCAATTTCCTCTTTTGTATTATAAAAAGCAAAGGATGCACGTACGGTGCCTTCGATACCAAAATGCTGCATCACAGGTTCGGTACAATGCGTACCCGTTCTAACTGCAATTCCCATTTGATCTAACAACATGCCCATATCGTAGAAATGAATCCCTTCAACTAAGAAAGAAATGACTGAGGTTTTATTTTTTGCTGTTCCGTAGATTCTCATACCAGGAATAGCATTGAATTTCTCAGTTGCATAGGCTAATAACTCTTGCTCATAGGCATCAATAGCTTCCAAACCAATAGCCTCCACATAATCGATAGCTGCACCAAGACCAATTATATCGATATAATTTGGTGTTCCTGCTTCAAATTTAAAAGGTAGTTCGTTGTAAGTGGTTTTTTCAAAAGTTACCTCTTGAATCATCTCACCTCCGCCTTGCCATGGGGGCATCTCATTTAAAAACTTTTCCTTACCATATAGTACACCTACTCCTGTAGGACCATATAATTTATGACCAGAAAAGGCTAAGAAATCCGCATCTAAAGCTTGAACATCGATTTTCTTGTGCTGTATCGATTGTGCTGCATCGATAAGAACC
>NZ_JBFFKR010000395.1:0-2507 GCF_041555295.1 Ancylomarina sp.
AGAGTATTCTGATGCTTCCAGAATGCCAAATGGGCCATGAGGAAATAATCCGATAGAAAGCTTGTGGACGATAATACCAATACCGTAAGCTCCTCCAGGGACTATAAAATGGGGTGTAATAAAGAAAATATAACCTAAGGCAAGTACCAAAGCCCCTGCTACAAGTAAAGCGTAATTATAGAACCATTTACCTGAAAATAATTTGTCGTCTTGAAGGAATGCCATGAATAATGTTGATTTTTAAGTTGTAAGCTGAGTGCTGTCGTCAGTTTTAAGTGTGCTTACTACAAAGCAAATAAGAATTTTTTAAATAAAATATTTTGAGACATAAAATTTCTGATTTATATCAGAATTCATAGGTTTTGACATGATAAAAAGTCGTAAGCAAAAAAAAATCTGTGAATAAATCGAAGTAATACGATTATCCACAGATTCTATATTATGAGCTTGTGTTTTCTAAAGACTTGAACTTTTACGTCGTCTTATCGATTTGTAATTATTAATCTTATAGCTCAAACTTAATTTGAAAGTTGGAGCTTTCTGATCGTATTTATTAATAAGATTAAAATCTTTATTATAGTATGTCTTCTTTAATTTGGCGGTATTGAATACATCACGAACAATTAAGCTTGTCGATAGTCTTCTTTTAAAGAAGCTGTGTCTTAGGCTCATTGTAGCTAGGAATGAATCAGCGTTTTCGCCTTGCGCCCATTTCGATTTTGACTTATAAGTCAGGTCAATGCTAAATTGAGTTATTTTACTCAATTTAAAACTTGATACACTTCGTAAGGAATAGTTAGTGCTGGAAGTTGAGAAGTCATGCTTTTCATTCATACTAACATTGTCCCAATACTCTCCTACAACCTTATAATGAGATACACCTACAAGTAATTGGTTTCTCCAAAATTTTGAAATCGATAAACTGGCATATGATTCTATGCCTAATGTATGATCTTCACCAACATTCTCGTATGTTGTGACAATGACATTCGGTTTATCATCAGAGATTGTTTTAATTCGTTCTGTTTTGTGTTTTTTTGACCTGTAATAGGAATCAAAAGAAAGAGTATGTTTCCCAATCTTAGTGCTATAGTTTAATTCAAATGAATTAATTAATTCAGGTTTCAAGTCTGGATTTCCCTTGGTACGATTAAAACTATCATTCCATATTTCAAAGCCTTCTAAAAGCGAGCTTGAAGGGCGTTGAATACGTCGCGAATAACTAGCAGACAAATCACTTACTTTGCCTACGTTGAGCTGAGTATGTACGCTTGGAAATAAATCCCAACGATTTACTTCGTATTTATTGCCCGCATATATATTTTCTCTATTGATGTGCTCAGCTCTTAACCCAACTTGATACGTTAGCTTATTTAATTTGCCAGAGTATGTACTATATAAGTTATGTATTGTTTTATTATAGGCCGAATTTTGAGAATAGCTTGGGTTAATTATACTGTTTTCTTTAAAATTTCGATCGATATTGTATTCCTGAGAAATGAATTTGTAACCTGCTTCAAATTTATTTTTCCCAGCTAAAGGAAGGGTGTAGTCTGTTGAAATTAAAACGCCTTTAGCATCTTCTTTTAAATATGAAAGATAAGTGTTTTCTTGATCTGTGGTTTCGCTATTGTTTAAGACTGTTTTCTCCCAATCTCTACCAGTATAATCGATAAAAGTATTAAGTTGATGGCCTTTTTTATTGAATTTTCTTATATAATTGACTGTTGTAACGTAATGATCCGTTCTAGTGTCTGTCTGCTCCATGCTTTCTTCCAAAGAATGACTGCTTCCTGTTTGAAAGGTATCGTATATCAAGTCATCCTTTTTGTCTAGATCGGAACGTCCAATTTCAGCAGTAATAGAAAATGAATTTAAGGAGTCTATTTCGAAATCATAAGCAGTTGAAAATTTATAAATATTTCTCTTGTAATCTAATTCTCCAGAAGAATTAATAAAAGTAAAGGGTTCGGTAAATAATGTTTGATAATTATTTCTTTCGCCAGAATATGCTTTTTGGGTGTAATTGCCTCCTAAGTTGAAATTACTCTTCTGTTTTTTTAGATTATACATCGCATTTCCAGCCATATTATCATGGCTGCCTGGTGTGATGCTTAGAAAACCACTTGATCCTTTTAGAGTGAATTTTTTACTGATAATATTAATGATACCTGCTTCGCCTTCAGCTTCATATTTTGCAGATGGGTTGGTAATGATTTCAATATTCTCAATCTGACTGGTCGGTATTTGGCTTAAAATATCTTGAGTATTCCTCATTGACGGACGTCCATCAATAAGTACTTTGAAATTAGAGCTACCTCTTAAACTGACATTACCATTTGCATCAACAGCTACTGAAGGAACTGTTTCTAAAACATCAATAGCTGTACCACCAGCAGCAGATAGTTGATTACTAACAGGGATAACTTTTTTGTCGATTTGATAATCTATAGCATGATTATCTGAGTTTACAACAACTTCATGAAGAGCCTTGGTTGAATGATTCA
>NZ_JBFFKR010000396.1:0-2495 GCF_041555295.1 Ancylomarina sp.
AATGCCAATGAAAAATATTCATTTTTAGCATGGCCAGATACTCAAGATACTTTTTTATAAACTTAGGTGTCTGAAATTGTCTTGCAGAGTCAAGCATAAAACCTCTCCATTTATACTTTGGTTGATCAAAAACATCCAAGCATTGCAACTCATAGTCTTTTAATATGAAGGGAATGCCAGCTTGCACTTCCATAGGTAATAGTTAATATTGCCTGGTTATGATTTTTACCTATAATTAAATCAACCTCTAAATCTCCAAATCTTTTTCGTTGATCTACAACATCTGGCCGTTGTTCTATACTTATTCTAACCTTAATTATTCCCCTAGAATCTTTACTAGAACCTCTTTTACGGTATCGTCGGCCTTGCCTTCTAAGGTGGGTGTACAAAGTGCCTGAAGACTGTTTGTCGTCCCAAATATGTTGATAGATTCGTTCTACGGAAACAGTTCTTTTTCCCTGTTTACTTAAAACTCCTACAACTTGTTCAGGACTGTAATCAATACGCAACAACGCTTCTACATCTTGCTATATTTGAGCGTTAAATCGAATGCGTTTAGCTTTCTTTTTTTGACGTATTAGATACTTTCTTTGTGCTAAGTCATGCTTGTAAACGCCACTCCTTCCATCAGAATTCCGTTTACATTCTCTACTGACTACTGACTTGTTCTTTCCAATAGCTAGTGCTATTTTAGATTGTTTGTATCCCTGATTCAACATACAACAAATTGTATATCTTTGGGATTGGGTAATATGAGCCATACAACTTCTTTTTTAGCGATTTGAGACCGTAAGGTAAATAATCCATCAAAACAAGGAAGGAGAGTATAACTCTTCTTTCTGTTTTGAAAAATTAGATGCTAATCGTACAAATCTAAAAGTTGCATTTACTAATTGAATTTAAGTCTAAATACATTGGTGCCGGCAGAAAACTCTGTTCCCAAGCAAGGTTCGATAGGACAATAAAGTGCAGTATAAGTATCTATATTTTCATAAGTGATTTGTATCATTAAACTAATAAAACAATTCAAGGGATAAGTTTTTATCCAACCAAAATCCAATTCCTTTCTTTATGATATACAAAAAAATCACTATTGCATCCGATTATTCTTTAATAACAATATGTATTTCACCCTGATATTCACAAGCCTATTTATGCTTATAGCATAAGCCATAAGACTACTATAAACTAAAACATCAGTGTCCCTTTATATATTAGAAAAGAAAACCTATAAAGTATAAAACATGACAAATCGTGTTTTAGTAATAATTGACTTATCTAATATTATTGAATTCTATTTGAAGTTCATTTATTCTTATATTTGATCCATCATTTAAAACCATAATTAAACAAATTCAGGAATACATTAGCCCTGAATAAAATCCATAGATAAAAGCATCAATGAATCAAAAGAGCTACAAATTCGGTGAAAAACTGCCTATTTCGGCAACTATAATCTGTTATAATGAAGAATCAAATATTGAAGAAACACTTAAATCTCTTGATTTCGTTGATGAAATTATTATAGTTGACAGTTATAGTACAGACAAAACAATAGAAGTTGTTTCCAAATATACTTCAAAAATTTTCTACAAAAAATTCGAGGACTTTTCAAGTCAAAGGAATTTTGCATTATCAAAAGTATCCAACAATTGGGTCATGAGAATTGATGCAGATGAAGTTCTTCCTGAAAAACTAATAAAGAGATTGTATGACATCGTCAATAAGGATGACTGTTCACATAAAAAGGTTTATAAAGTTGCTCGAAAAGTAAATTTCATGGGCAGATTGATCAAGCACAGCCACTGGGGAGATAAGCCATGTCATTTTCTATTCAACTTTAACAACTTTAAATATAAAAACGCCGTACATGAACTTCCTAACATAGAAGGAGTTGAGCAAATTGTTCTTAAAAACGCATATTTCATTCATAACACCTACAAGAATATCAGTTCGATGATCCGAAAAACGGATCAGTACTCAACGATTAAGGCCAAACAACTGTTTGATAAAAACGTTAAAGTCAGTTCTTTTCATTTGCTAATTAAACCTGCTTATCGGTTTCTTTTTCACTTTATTATCCATTTTGGTTTTCTTGATGGAAGACGAGGTTATATCATTGCCAGAATGAAAGCTCTTGAGGTTTATTGGAGATATTTAAAATGCTGGAGACTACAAGAAGGTGAATCTTTCGACTAATTATATAAACTACCATTATAATATAACTTACAAGATCTGCTCTTTAAGTTTTAACTCACAATTTTGAAATAACAAAGGGGGATAACTCCCCCTTTCACTTAAACCTATACCGGATATGATTAATTATTTTATATTGGGTATTTAGTTTATTGTTCTTTTATCCACTCATAAACGGGATCTACTCCATTCATATAGTCTTCAAAACTTGTTTCAATACAGATATCAGGAACAATTGTATTGATATCCTCATCCGTTTCTTTAAAGTACTTTGTAGAATAGGTCACATTTAGTTTAGA
>NZ_JBFFKR010000397.1:0-2485 GCF_041555295.1 Ancylomarina sp.
AAAACCACCTCAGTCAGCTTTCTGCTAATTGAGGTGGTTTCGTTTAAGGACGATATAAAAAGGGAAAATTGATATGAATCGATTATCCCTTTTTTTTAAACACTAAGTAGAATTATTCTATTTTACATTCCTATATGAATATACAAATGTTAGTTATATTGTTTATTAGATTCTTTTCATAAATTTGATCTCATGTTAATTTAAAAATGAAAGAGTATGTGGAATAAAATCAAACAAGCAAAGTATTTACTTTTAGGTCAATATTTCTTCCTAGGCATTATACTTGCTGTATTTGTCTATCAATTTGTAACGCAATCTTTATTAAATCAGAGTATTGATTTGAGATTGCTCTTTGATAAAGAAACAATAGGATTCCTTATTGCATGCTTAGTCGGAGGCATTTCAGGAGGTGTGGTTTTTATTATCATCTCCTTAAATGATAAAACAAGGGTGAAAAGAGAATCCAACAATTGGGTTAAAATGAAAAATGCGAAGATTAGCTCAGTTATATTTAAAGCGATGTTTGCTTTTTCGATGGGTGCTTTTGTAGGCATGTTAGCAAAAAGAGCCATGGATATGGAATCCTATACGAATTTCATGACTTCTCTGTTTTCAAGTGAGAATATTATAAGCTATATAGGCGCTGTAGTGGCTGCTTGTGTATTTGCTATTCCTTTATCAATTGGAGCAATGAAGCGTTTAAAACTGCTTTACGATAATTAAAGAATGTGAAAGCAAGTAAATATTCGAATCTCAAAAGTTATTTTAATGAAGCAAAACTACTTCGTAATTAGTATCCTTCTTTTAAGCTTACTATTTATAGGAAAACCAACACAAGCTCAATCTCCCAATGAATTAATAGGTCAATTGATAGGAGGCGATGATATGTTTGAATTGCAAAAGCAACATGATCTCTTGAAAGATAGTATTATTCCTATGCTTGATTGTATGTCAGAAGCTATGCTTGCGGTATCATTTAATCAGCCTGATAAAGGAATTAAAGCTCTTGAGGACTTATTGAGCAATGAAGATTATCAGGCGCAATTGGGAATAGGTACTATTGCCAATTTCATATACCTCAATGCAGATGTATTCGAGAATAAATATAATTTCAAAGCTGCGGTGAAGCTTTTGCAATCCTTTCTGGAGCAGACCAAAGATGTACCATTGGGGCAGATCAAAAGTATCCTTCAGAATAAATTAGAGTTTAATACGTCTTTAGCTAAAGCCAAAGCATTTAAAGTTGTACGTCCCAATAAGGATTGTGAAATTGACTTTCATCTTGAAAAAGCGGGTAGGGGTGAAAGTTTAATGGTAAATGCTGAGATAAATGGTAAAGACTTACTGATGATCTTCGATACGGGTTGTCCTAAGTATAGCTTATTGTCTGAATCCACAGCAAAAAACCTGGGGATTGTCAAAATTGCTGATTCAATATCGATGGTGGGTGTAGGAAAAGGCACAGCATGGGTAGGAACGACTGATAGTTTATGTCTTGGAGAGATCATCTGTTACAACCCAATTTTCTACGTTGTACCAAAAATCGTAACAGATACAACATTAAACGATTTTGCTGTATTGGGAGCTGACATTTTCAATGCCTTAGACGAGGTGAATTTTTATCCTAAGAATAAGAAAATCATATTCCCAGCGCAATTATCGGTTTTACCTGAGAGTGGAAATAATTTGGTGATGAAAAATAGACAGCCCTACCTTAAGTTGAATTTGAATGGTAAGTCGTGTTTGATGCATTTTGACTCAGGTAACGTGCAAACTTATTTGACTCATCATTATTACGAGAGAAATAAGGCAAGTATAGAGAAGCTGGGAGTAATGGATTCTCTTCGAATTGGTGGTTTTGGTGGCATCTCAATTCAAAAATCATATCGATTACCACTGACTAAGTTTGAACTTGAAGGGCGTGAGTTTAACTTTGATCAGGTTCAGGTAAGTACCGAATCAGCATTGCATACCTGGCGTGAGGATGGCATATTTGGAACGGATTTCTTACAGAAGTTTAATAAAATCGTTTTAAGCTATAAGCATATGTTTATCTCTGTAGAATAGTAAATTTTAAATGTCAAAATCAGAAATAAAACCTATAAGAATCGTGATATAGAATTGGCTGTATACGAATACAATCTTCGTAGTGGGAATTGATATTAGAATCATTAAGTCTTCTTAATTGCGGCATTCCATCTAATCGAAGGTCACAATTTCCCAAGTCACAACCGATAAATCTTATTTGTCAGTAACTTCCCGCCTGCCCACCAGCGAAGTGAAAATTCCGATCACACACAAAAATGTAAAGGCAATAACAATCACTCTCATGCTTAGCATGAATGAATCGAGATTGCCGGCATTAATTGCAGCATCGCCCAAAAATACATGTACCGAAAGGGCTGCAACCGCCATGCTGAACATCATTCCGGTTGTTCGCATTGTGGCAACAGTTGCCGATGCAAGTCCTAAAAAACGTTTTTCT
>NZ_JBFFKR010000398.1:0-2479 GCF_041555295.1 Ancylomarina sp.
GAACTAGCTCATGAACTCGATGTACGCCCAGAACTTATTTATCGATGGCGTAGTGAGTTTGCAAACTATCAGGGAACAAGTTTTCCTGGCAATGGTAAAGCCAAGCTCACAGAAGAGGAATCTGAACTATCTAGGTTAAAGTAAGAGCTTCAATCGTAAGATTGGAGCTTTTTTTTATGCTCTAACATTTCAACCTAAGATTAGAGTACGTGGATTGAACGGATTCGAAAAGTTTAATTCAAGAGTAGATCTTTGAGAAGAAATGAATACCAGATTGGCTTATACAAAAAAAACTCAGGTCCCCACCTGAGTTTTTATTACTAACCTAAATCTAACCTATGAAAAACGACTAAGCTCGTTTGGATTAAAGCTTAGTTCTAATCTATGAAAAAAACTAGTTTTGTTTTACACCACAAACATAGCTGTTTCTTTAGTTAAGCCGAGTCAAGAGAAGTTAAAGAGCGTTAAGCTTTCGTTTTTTCTAGAATTTGTATAAAAGATAAGACCAATTTAATTCACTTATCCTTAAAATTAATGATGGCTTTAAAATCACAATTCCTACATCGAATTGTCACTTCCTTAATGGGTCTCGACTTTAGAACTTCATAAGCCAGATACGTGAAAGCAAAGGCCGCTATGAACGTGGCCCAGAAAAATGATTCATCTTCCATATAGATAATGGTTGAGAGTGAATCGTAAAAGCAGATCATGGCTAAAATCGATAAAATAAGACCTACCCCTTTTCTGATAATGGGATGAATACCAATACAGCATTCATTCGTGTGCTCCCAGTCTGACTCTTTCCCCTCTTCACATCTACACTTCGGATATATAACAGGTCGGTTAGTGTTTTTCATTATATCCAATTAACACAGCAATTTACAAAAATGTTGGATGCATTGACTCAAATATTTGATAAATGGTTTTTAATTACTACACTTTCCCTTCCTTCTTTTTACCAGAGCCTAACATATAAAACATTTAACTCTCTGTCCAGCTAAATATAGCAACTCCACATTCTACCAACCCAGTATTTCCCCTCATTATTTTAAGGAGGGGTGGCTTGTGAAGCAAGACGGGGTGGTTTAAACTATTCTGGACTTGCAAGTCCATTTAGTTATAACAAAAAAAAAAAGATGAGACCCCCAGCAGAATTAACTGGAAATCTCATCACTCAACTGACGGTAATATTTAGTCGAGAAGTTTATTGGAATGCCGTGATTTAAACCACAGGACCAAGTTCGATTTTTACGATATTAGAACGCTTACCCACGATTTGATCCTTCAAAATATAATAGGCGTAATACTCTCGTGTTTCAGGCTTAGATGGATCAACACGAGGTCGTATATCATTGTATTTGGTTTGTGTCACAATTTGCCCCTTATCAAAATTCTCCTGATCGCCCACACGGCAAAAAATTCGTATCCCATCGAAAGAGCTTTTGTCGTAACGAATTTGAGGAACACCAGCAACTTGATTTTCTTTTAAAGTAGGCGCTTGTTTGTCGGTATCAATATATCTCACGCCGGGCTTTAATCCCAAGTCTTCGAGAGAATCGTCGGTGCAATTTGGGCTAAGCATAATCAGACGCCTGAATTCGCGAACCAATTTTTCACCTGTACGATGCAAATTAGTACACTTCAGGGTAGCTGCCATACGAGCCCTATTGATTTCAGCCTTCTCAATATTAGCCGCTGTTATTTCATCGAGCACACTAATTAAAGGACTTACCTGTTCGGCAGTAAGGCCAAACGTTTCAAGATATGAATCTATTTTAGCTTTAAAATTATCAGATCGTTCCTGAAAACTCTTCGCATCTTTTTTTATATAATCTAATATAACTTTTATTAATCCCATGATAAATGAATTTATAATTGTTTATACATAAATCAATAAATGAGCTCCTAGATATTGATCATCTTTTTTAAGCTTTGCTTGATTAAATTTAAATAGATTTTACAATATAAAACAAATAATTTGCCATGTTTTTTAACAAGAATTGAAAAATAACTATTAAACCATCAGTAAAATAAGGGATTTTATGGGCTGACACCATCCAATAAAAACCTTACAAAATCATAAACAATAAGTTCCTCTACAGTTCAGATGTACATCTAAACTGTAGAGGAAGTGTTCTCCGGCTATTCCGACAAAGATCTGAGGCCTAAAGGAAGGCTTGCTCTGAACCTGGGAAAAACATCTGCGTGCTGCAGATATACCTTTTGCTCTCAAGATGTATTCCTCTACACTTAAGATGTTTTCCGCTACAAATGAGATACAGATCTGAAAAGCACAGAAGCTTCCCTTTAGAACAGAACAGGCACCCAACATGAGTAGATCAAGTCTTGCTTTAGAGCAAAGAAGCTTATAGATTCTCTAGAGGAAGTACAATTTAGAGTGTAGATAAAGCTTCTGAAGACTAAAAAGGTATACCGCCAGACTTTAGATGCACATCGCAAGTGCTCAGGACACACTCTC
>NZ_JBFFKR010000399.1:0-2478 GCF_041555295.1 Ancylomarina sp.
CAACTCGTATGGATAGAGCAGATCGTATGGCTCAGCTAGGGTTTATTGTTGTTACAATGGGTAACCGAGGTGGTCATCCAGCGCGTTCTAAGTGGTACCACAACTATGGTTATGGCAATCTTAGAGACTATGGTTTGGAAGATAAGAAAGTTGGTCTTGAGCAATTGGCAGACAGACACAGCTTTATTGACATTAACAAAGTAGGTATTTTCGGTCATTCAGGTGGTGGATTCATGTCGACTGCGGCAATGTTGGTTTATCCTGACTTTTTTAAGGTAGCTGTATCAGCAGCTGGTAACCACGACAACAATATTTACAACCGTTGGTGGAGTGAAACACACCATGGCGTAAAAGAAGTTGTAAGCGAAAAAGGGGACACCACTTTCCAATACAAAATTGACACCAACCCTAGTTTGGCTAAAAACCTGAAAGGAAAGCTGATGATTGTAACAGGTGATATCGATGATAATGTTCATCCTGGTAACAGTATTAGAATGGCCAATGCCTTGATTAAAGCAAATAAGCGATTCGATTTCTTCATTTACCCTGGTCAGCGACATAGCTTTGGTACTATGAGCGAATACTCATTCTGGCTACGTGGTGAATATTTCTGCAAGTATCTACTTGGTGATTTTAGATCGTCAGCAGATTATGTCGAAATGCAAAAAGATCAGCCTCAGAAGAGATAAAGTCTTATTTATGTGAATATAATGAATCCCGATTTGCTTTAGGCAGATCGGGATTTTTATTCAGCCATATCGTGTATACTTATCCACTGACAGGATGTAAGTTAAGATCAACAAGATATCACAACTCTTTATAATCTACTAATAATTAATATTTTAAGAAGACACTTAATAAACAAAATGTAATAAATTGACTACCTTCGGATTCGATATTTTTAATCGACCTCAAAAAAGACAGGTAGAGCAAACTACAAAGCAATTCTCCTACACGACTCTATTTTATGCACAAAGCATAGTTGTCTTTATAATGTTAGAAAGTGTGTGTGGTATCAGATATATACCATATGAAGCAGAAATAAAATATTTTATTTCTGTAATCAACACCCCATAATATGTCAAAGCTTTTAACTGTCGGCATTGTCGGCAGCTCACTAAAAGAAAATGAAGAACGAGTAGCAATTCATCCAGAACACATCGAACGAATTCCCGAAGAGTTACGAAAACAAATGACTTTTGAAAAAAGCTATGGCCTAAGATTTGGCGTAGATGATCAAACTATTGCACAACTCACATCAGGAAGAGTTGCCTTAAGAAAAGAAATATTAAAAGGTTTTGATTGTGTTCTCATGCCTAAACCATTAGCATCCGATTTATCTCAAGTAAGAGAAGGTGCTATTGTATGGGGTTGGCCGCACTGTGTACAACAAAAAGAAAATACCCAGATCGCAATTGATCGAAAATTAACCCTCATCGCCTGGGAAGAGATGTTTACCTGGAGCCGTTCAGGTGATAAAAACATGCATGTTTTTTATAAGAACAACGAAATGGCAGGCTATGCAGGTGTCAACCACGCATTGAGTCTTATGGGAATTGCTGGTAACTATGGTAAATCACGAAAAGCTGTCGTACTGAGCTTTGGCTCGGTGAGTCGAGGTGCTGTATATGCCTTGCAAGGCCAAGGTATTCAAGACATAACTGTTTATACCAATCGAATATCAACAGATGTGAGTGATCAACTGCCTGGTATATCATTTAAACAAATGAAGAATGACGTCTCAGGAAGTTTGCTTTCAGTTGAATCTGATGGCAGTACACTCCCTTTTTCTGAAATTTTGTCGGATGTAGATATTATTGTAAATGGTATCCTGCAAGATACAGAACATCCTATCATGTTTGTCCCCAAAGAGGATGCCGATAAATTAAAGAAAGGCACCCTTATTATCGATATCAGTTGCGATGAAGACATGGGCTTTTGGTGTGCCAAACCGACAAGTTTTGAGCATCCAATGTTTGAGTCAGAAGGCAAATACTATTATTCAGTCGATCACAGCCCTAGTTATTATTGGCAATCTGCATCATGGGAAATTTCAGAAGCCCTACTCCCCTTTTTACCCATTATTATTGGCGGATCAAAAGTCTGGGAACAGAACGACCCAATTTCAAAAGCTATTGAAATAAACAAGGGAGTCATTCAAAACAAGAAAATATTGTCATTCCAAAATAGAAGTAAAGAATACCCACACTTATTACAGAATTAAGATTTAGACATCAACATTTATAATATTTTAATCCCGATTTGCTTGATGCAGATCGGGATTTTTATTGTGTAACATCTTTAAATATCTATCCCGCCTTCTGATCGTTGACAACACTTTTACATTGTTAATTACTTCTTGATAACTATTTTAGGTTTTACATTCAGTATCTCGATTTTCATTTTACTTTTACATTACAAAATTGAACCAGGGAATACTGTTAAAATCAGTAGCTGTCCCCGCAGCCGTAAATTGCC
>NZ_JBFFKR010000400.1:0-2422 GCF_041555295.1 Ancylomarina sp.
AAGCATTAATTCCTTTAACTATCGTGATGTTCAAATCTCGTATCAGAATGCCTCACTTGCAAGACTATCTGCCATTTTCAATCTGATTCAATCGAAAACCAGTTTAGTTAGAATGACTGGAGGTATATTAAGTGAATTCTAAAATTGAGCCTTTATTTTAAATCATAAAAAAAACCACCAAGTCATTGGTGGTTTTCTATTTTATATAGTAAATGGACTTAGAATAAACGGAAGCCTAGAGTTACATTCACCATATTCCCTTTTAAATCTTCAGCAACATCAGATAAGCCAACCTCGTAATCAACATCTAAAGTTAATTTCCAAACGTCGATACCAGCGCCAAATTTAGCATTCCAAACAGCACTTTTAAAGTCGCCATCTTCAACATCTCCAAGAGTAGTTTTAATCTTGTCATCAATATTAAATGACGCTACAGGACCAGCAAAAGCTCTCAGTTTAAATAGAGGTAGTTTTACAATCTTATAACCTAATAAAACAGGTATATCAATACTCTTGGTTTCAACATCCATTTTAATACTACTAGAACCTAGCATCATTAGGTCGATTGATGATTTACGTTTTACATAGTTTAATTCAGGTTGGATATACCATTTGTTGATGTTGATTCTTGCAAAAGCACCAAGCATCATACCATTTTTAGAACTTTCTTTTATACTTGAACCGCTCATGTTTGCATCAAGTTTAGTACTAACAAGACCACCGTGAATACCAAGACTGATAGGTGAGGCTAATTGGGCAAACAATGCCGATGAAAATAAGCAGATAACTGCTACCAATAATAATTTTTTCATAGTGTAGAATTTTTCTATTAATAATCTAATGAGTTTCTTATTTAAATATTCATCTCTAAAATAGTCAATTTTACAGATAGACGAATTTATATTAAATTTTTCAATAATGGAAACCTTTGATAATGAAGTTTAGTCGTAATAATACATGTGTTTATGAATAAAAAAAGCTCGACCGTCATGGTCGAGCTTTTTAGAGTATGATTGAGATTGTTGATTACAAACCTAATTTTTTTCTCAACTTAGCAGGAACAGCATCCTTGTGAATCATGAAAGACATGGTCTTATATGATACAAATGGGAATGAAGCATAGAAATAACCTTCATATGGATTGTTATCAGTACCCCATGAGTTCTTCACGATAAAGTATTTGTTACCTTTTTGATCTTTAGAAATACCTACAAGGTGCATGCCGTGATCATCAGTCGTTGTGTAGTTATCGAAAGCTTCTTGACGCATTTCTTGTGTAATCACTTTTTCTTCGCCAGGACCTTTGAAGCTATATAATTTAGCATTCTTTTTCTTATCAGACATATCCTGCCATTTAGAGATCTCAGAATCGCTCATGTTCTTGGTATCCGCTTCAGGAACAATCGCAACACCTTTACGGTATGCAAAACCTTTTTCGCTTACATCAGAAGCCCATCCAATGGTGTAACCATTCATGATAGCACTTTCCATAACTTCCATCATCTCGTCGATAGGTAAGTTATAAACCTCGTCCCATAACCAGTTGTCTCCAACTTCGATAATGAATTTCTCGTAGAATGGGTGGTGAGTGTAAGATGAGATTTCGATATAATCATCAGCGTTAAGACCTGTATAGTCTTTTGCAAAAGATTTAGGAGTGTACTCTTTTCCTTCGTAATCGAAAGTTTCAGGTAATTTTCCTAAGTAAGCATCTAAAACACCATCGAAACCTTTGTGCCAGGTTGGTGTTAATTTTTTGTTTTTGTTAGCGATAACAGCATCAACATAATTACTTAGGATAATATCCATTTCACCATGAGTGTGACCTGCTTCACCATAGTTTAATCCAGCATATACAGACTCAGGAACGATACCATATTTTTTCCATACATAAGTCACATCGTGGAAAGCACCACCGCCACCAAAGTTGAATTTACCGCTCAAACGAACGTCTTTAATAGCTTTATCAGAATAGCAGTTATAAACTACAAACATTTCTGATAAATCTACCTCAGGCTTACCCATACGAAGCATTTCTGACTCCATGAATGAAAGTCCGGAAAAAGCCCAACATGTACCAGAACGGTGCTGATCTTTTACAGAAGTTGCAGGCATACGTTTTACCTCAGTAAAAATATAACCTTTTTCTTTGTCCTTTTTTTTGTCTTTTTTTACTTCAGCTGATGAAGAAAATACAGTTCCTCCAATAAGTAAGGCTGTAGCAAGAATTCTAAAATTCATAGTATTGTTGTTTTAAGTAATAAATTGTTTCGTTTTATATCTAAGTCTATGTTTAAGCTATATGCCTGATACATGTCGATAGATTTGAAAACGCAAAAATAACAAAAACTTAAACCTAGCCAATTGATATAAGGGCTTTGCTTAAGTTTTTAGATAAAATTATGATTTGACTCGATAAGAT
>NZ_JBFFKR010000401.1:0-2406 GCF_041555295.1 Ancylomarina sp.
CTATCGTATGATGAATCAAGTTTTTTTCCTTCTAATGTATATAGTGTGTAGTGTACTTTCACTTTATCTCCGGAGAAAGGCTTACCACCCTCTCCTTTTTTTGTTTCGATATAATAAAGTCCATTTTCAGATAGTGACAGTGTCATATTATTCTCACTTAAGTATGTTTGTATTTTCGTTTTTTCAGCTTTATTCTTTATTTCAGCGATCCTCGCTTTTTCTTTTTCATACTCTGCTTTATCCCAAATAGCAAGCAGCTCAATATGATACAATAAGGGTGTAAACGGCGGAATATTCTCTTGCCATTCTTTTCCATAACCAAGCTCCGAAGTTGAAATAAATGAAACCCTTGATCCTTCTTTCATATTACCAATAACAAAATCAAGCCCCTTGGTATAAGCATTAAATTTATCTTTATCAGATTCCAATTTTGCACCCAATTCATAATCTAATGTCTCTTGATCCAAAGTCGTATAAATCATTCTATCATCAAGAGACTTTAAAGTAAAGTTGAGTTGAGCAACCTGTCCTTTTTCAATAGTCTTTCCTTCTCCACCTGCATTTATAATGTAATATATACCATTATTTTCGGGCTCAATATTTTGTTTGTTTTTTTCGAGATAATCTTCAATCTGTTTAATTTCTTTTTCAGACGCTTCTTTCTCAACGATTGATTTTGATTTGATGTTTAACAACTTAAAGTCAAAATACAGCTTAGAATTTTCCTCAACAAATTCAGGCAGAAATGGAAGTCCAGCAGTAAGAAGAAGAAAGGAATCTGCTTGTATAATAAAAGACGCACTATCGCCAATTGCCATCATAGAAAGGGCTTCATATGTATCTCCAGCAAAATCTGATTTGTATAAGATTTGTGTAAAGGAGTCGGGCATAGAGTTCGAATTCCATATAGTAGAATCTTTTGTGCCGTACTTTAATCGTAGCGTCATTTCGTCGCCAAGCTGAGGCTTTAAAGTGTCATTATGTATATGAAACTTATAATACAAGCCTGTTTGTGATAACTCATATCCGGAATATTCTGAACTACATGACACAAAATTTAATAAGCCGATTATAGTTCCAAATAAGGTAAATAATAATCCTTTTTTCATTGATTAATATATTATTAGTAGACTAATTTTAAATGCTTTTTTTTTTCTGCTTATAAACTACGTTGATAATACCATGCGATTTCTATTTTTAATAACAACTCAACTAAATGACTATTTAACTGGCACTTACTGCGAGATGGGAATATGTAAACAATAGAAACCCTTATGTGTAAAAACCTTAGAAATAGACGAACCCATTGGAGGCAGCAACCTCCAATGGGTCATAATTTACACTATTATTCTAGCTACCTGGTATTGGTAATGGATAAAGTGATACTGTCGCATAAATACTATGATAATCTTTTGCTCTAAGATAAGCTTCATACTTTAGTTGATTATTTGAATATTCAACAAAAAAGCGTCGTGAGCTTAATGCCCAAAAATGATGACCATTCCATCTTTTAGGACCATAATCAGCACCTACATAACCTTTCGTTTCCATTGGACAAGGATATTTATAAGTTCTATCAAGATAAGTTTCTTTACAAGTAAACTCAGCATAATAACCGACAGGTATATCAACAAATGGGGTATAAACGTTATTATCGGTAGTGAAGCTATGTGATTGGCCGCCACCAGCCTCTACATCTAAGTGAACCTCTACTTCGCCACCTGCAATGCCAAAAGGCAAGCCAACTGTAGCTTTAACAGCTATTCCAGTAGTCACTGCCACCCACCAGCTATGCTCGTCAGTTTTAGAAGTCGACCATAAATTCGTTGGCTCCAAAGTACGTACCTCACCAGATTGATTTCCAATGCAATGAATAAGTGTATTAGGCACTTTTCTTGCAATCGTACCATTATCTGTCAATAACTGTCTACTATCAACAACCACTCTTCTTTCACAGTACCAACCATAATCATTAGTCATATTATGACCACTTGCATCACCGACTTCTACATCATTTACATATACGGCAATAGGTTTTTGACTACCACTACCGATTCTCCAAGCGAATCTGTCTTTATACGCAGTGGCATTCGGCTGATTAGGTCGATTTACATCAACCCACATATTTTCTAGATCATTCTTGGTCATTTTTGACCATGGAGTATTAGTTGCTGATTTAGTCTTGTTTTCACCTATATTTGGGGAGGTAATTTTTTCTCCTTCAATAGTTTCGATTGCCTCAGTCCCAGTTGGTCCTGACAATGCTACAAGTTCAAGTCCTTTTGCTTCCAATTCTGCTTTTAAGCCCAGCAAATGTTCAGGTGTTGGCAAAACTTCAGGAATGGCAACTACTTCTTCCATTTCTGCTGTTTCCATGTCTTCGTTGTCGCAGGAAACCATTGCCAA
>NZ_JBFFKR010000402.1:0-2400 GCF_041555295.1 Ancylomarina sp.
ATGGTTTGAGGATTAGTTTGCGGAATCAATTCGCCTTTCTCTAAAGATTGCCAGGCATCATCGGCACCGAAAGGTTCACCAGCAATCACTTTGGTTTTAGGAGAAAAGTTATAGGCTGCAAGGGCAGTACCCGCAAGCAAGCCACCGCCACCAACTGGCGTGATGATATAATCCAAGTCATCATGTTCTTCTATCAGTTCCATGGCAGCGGTTCCTTGTCCTTGAATGACCTGATAGTCGTTGTAGGGGTGAAGGAAAGTGGCGCCTGTTTCTGCTACTACTTTATTTAAGGTGATTTCTCGTGCTTCTAAAGTTGCCTCACATTCTATAACTTGGCCACCATAACCTTTTACCGCTTTTTTCTTAACCTCAGGTGCGTTCTCGGGCATCACGATATAAGCTTTAATACCTTGTAGTTTGGCTGATAAGGCTAGAGCTTGTGCAAAATTTCCCGACGAATGTGTGGCAACACCATTTTTCTTCTGCTCATCGCTCAATTGTAGAACCGTATTTAAAGCACCTCGCATTTTAAAAGCACCCATCTTCTGAAAATTCTCACACTTGAAATAGAGTTGAGCGCCTGCAATTTCATTGATTAAACATGAACTCAAAACAGGTGTATTGTGAATAAATGGCTTTATTCTTTTGTGAGTTTTCTGAAGGTCTTCTTGCTTGATATGCATGATAGGGTCTTTGTTTAGATGTTTAAATTCTGAGAAAGGTAAATTTACAAAAATTGGTGAAGAGTTAATTTAATATGGTAAATATTCTAATTAATTCCTGGTCATGCTCTGACACTTAGTTTTCCCGCAGATAGAATAGATCTTCGGAGATTGAATTATTTTTTTGTTTGACGTCATGCTCTGACTATAAACACCCCGAATAATCGGGGGTACTTGTCAGGGTATGACTAAAAGGAAATCGTAAGATGACATAGAGTAATGAATAGGTTCCAAGTATTTGCTGCGAGAGCTTTGTGTCCAAGGACAATAGACAAGTATTTGTTGCGAGAGCCTTGTGTCCACGGACAATGGGCAAATACGAGCTGCGAGAACGTTTTTCCCACGGGAAATGAGTCAAAACGAGCTGCGAGAACGTTTTTCCCATGGGAAATGAGTCAAAACGAGCTGCGAGAACGTTTTTCCCATGGGAAATGAGTAAAAACGAGTTGCGAGAACGTTTTTCCCATGGGAAATGGTCAAAAACGAGCTGCGAGAACGTTTTTCCCACGGGAAATGGTCAAAAACGAGCTGCGAGAACGTTTTTTCCATGGGAAATGAACAAAAACGAGCTGCAAGAGCTCTGTGTCCACAGAAAATGAGTAAATATTTTCTACGAGAACGAATGTACCAGATTTAGGGATAGTACTAATTGAAAAATCCCAAGCTCATTATCTGAGCTTGGGATTATATATTGGATCTTGAAATGTTTAAGCTTTCATCGCTTCCAATGATTCCTTAGCTGCCTGAATGGTTTTATCAAGCATCTCATAAGTTAATGAGTTAGAAAGGAAATAACTCTCGAATGATGATGGTGGCAAATAAATACCGCGCTTCAACATTTCGTGGAAGAATTTAGGGAATAGCTCGTTATTAGCTGTTGCAGCTGTATCGAAGTCAACCACATCAACATCCGTAAAGAAGATTGAGATCATAGATCCACAACGGTTTATTTTGTAATCAAATCCCGACTCAGCTAATACCTTATCAAATCCTTTGTGTAGGTATTCACACTTAGCGGCTAGCTCAGTAAAAAGCTCAGGTTTTTCGTTCAATTCAGTCAATAGGGTGTAACCTGCAATCATGGCAATAGGATTACCCGAAAGTGTTCCTGCTTGATAAACAGGACCTACAGGAGAAACAATCTTCATAATCTCATCAGGACCCGCATAAGCACCTACAGGCATACCACCACCGATAACCTTACCGAAAGTTACCAAGTCAGCTTTAATGCCAAAGTACTCTTGTGCACCACCTTTACCCAAACGGAATCCAGACATTACCTCGTCGAAAATCAAAAGAATACCTTCTTCATCGCAGATTTGACGTAATTCTTCTAAGAATCCTTTTTTAGGTAAGACACAACCCATATTACCAGCAATAGCTTCGACAATAATGGCAGAAATTTCACCCTTATTATCAGCAACAACTTGTCTTACGTTTTCAATATCGTTGTATTTTGCCGTAAGCGTATCGTTAGCTGTTCCTGGCGTAACACCTGGTGAATCTGGCTCTCCAAATGTACTTGCACCACTACCTGCTTTAATCAGGAAAGAGTCAGAATGACCATGGTAACAACCTTCGAATTTGATGAACTTGTTTTTGCCAGTATAGCCACGAGCCACACGAATAGCCGACATACAAGCCTCAGTACCCGAGTTTACCATTCTGACCTTATCGA
>NZ_JBFFKR010000403.1:0-2374 GCF_041555295.1 Ancylomarina sp.
ACATTCCTGAACACCTTCAGAGATACTAGGGTGGGGATGTACATTTTTTCGAATATCTTTAAGAGTCCCCTTTTGTGTAATTTGGTAGGCTATAGATGTAATTAATGTAGACGCTTGTGGACCTGCAGCACGCATACCCAATATGCGATTTTCACCATCATCACTTACAATAATTTTAATGAACCCATCGGTTGCTCTCATGGCAACAGCTCTGTTAATGAGTGAATTTGAATAAGTTGCAACTTTATAGGGGATGTTTCTACTTTTGCAGGCTTTTTCGTTTAAGCCAACTGCCGCCACTTCAGGTTTAAAGAACATGAGGGTTGACATATTGGAATAATCCAAGGGGTATTCTAAATTACCATAAAGTGCTTCAACTATGAATCGACCTTGTAGTTCACCAACAGAATAAAGTTGAGCATGACCAGAGACATCGCCCGCGGCAAAAATATTGCAGGACTTGAAATTATCCGTAGCACAAGCATCGTTGATATCTAAATAACCTCTTTCAGTTGTTTGAATATTGACATTCTCTAGTCCCATATTGTCCAAATTTGGGACTCTCCCAACAGCCACAACAGCCACATCAACTTCAATCACTTTTGAGTGACCATCCTGATAATCCAGAACAACCTCTAAACAATCGCTACGTTTACGAATTGTTCTCAAGTTGGCTGTATGATGAATAATGACCCCATTGTTTTCAAGACTTGTCGAAACGAATTCGCTCACATCATCATCTTCATAAGGAATCACCTTGTGTTGTCGGTCAAGTAAATGGACTTCGGTTTGATTGTAGTTGGAGAAGATCGTAGCATACTCACAGCCAATAATACCTGAACCGATAATAATCATGCGCTCAGGGAATTCCTTTAGGTTCATAATACCTTCAGAATCAATAATTCTTTCCTGATCAATTTCGATATCTGGCATTTCTCTGGGGCGAGAACCGGTTGCAATAATAATATTTTCGCCAGAAATTTGTTCGGTTTTACCTTTATACGTGATTTCTATGGTGTGAGAATCAATAAATCGAGCCCAGCCATATTTCAAACAGATGCTGCCATGAGTATCTGATGCTTCAGAGAAAGTCTCAATTTGAGAAAGCATTTGCAGTTGCTTTTGCTTGGCAGCTTGAACAATGGTTTTCTGAACTTGCTTATAGTCGACAATAAGTCCTGAAGCCCTATAGCCTCGATTAACGGATGAAGCAATATTAAAATCTTTTGATAACTCCCACATCGCTTTTGAGGTGAGTGCACCATTCATAATACCTGCGCCACCCAGGTGGTTAGCTTCAATCATGCAGACCGATTTTTTAAAATCAATAGCTCGTGTTGCTGCCGAAAAACCTGCAGGACCACTCCCTATTACAATAAGATCGTATTTTTCTAGGGTCATATTTATTGTCTCTTTTCTTTTGGAAATTCAGATTCTTTATTCTCTTAATTTTAATAAGCCCCAAGGTAAGAATTATCAATCAAAAAGAATGTAAAGCCCAAAGGAAATTCAAGGATAAAGCAGACAAGGTTAAAGAGAAACAAGGATAAAGGCTAAAAAGAAAAAATAGTAGAGAACGCGATTTATAGCGTCTCAACTCAAAGGAAAGAGGTGAAAAATCTGAAGGTCGAAACAATAACCTGTAAGTATGCGACGCAGTCGTTCCTGACAGGTTTTATTAAAAAATACGATTCAGACGCAGATAAGAGATGATCAAATATGATTTAAATAATTAGCAATAACGGATAACCGATAACCGATAACCGAAAAGATTTCGCTTCCGTTTCTACCACGCTTAATAGGCAAGTCGTCCTAAATCATAATTCTTAAATCAGAAATTAGTAGCTGATTTTGCCCTCTTTCAGTTTTTGTAGTGTCTGTTTGAATAATATCTTGTGTATCAGCTGGGCTTCTCTTAGGTTCTCTGAAGTGATTTCATCTTCCAGTTCAATGAAATTGGCTGTTTCCAGAAGAAACTCATCATCCCTTAAATTAGGGGAATCTTGTTCAATATCGTAAATGTCGGAGAATTCCATGAGAGGCAATCGGCTTAGAACGGCTTTTCTCTGTTCATTATATGCTTCTCTATCGGCAGCTTTTTCATTTGCATAATAGATTTCTTGCAAACTGTCTACGAAGGAGTCATCAAAGCTTTTTAATAGAATAACACGGTCTTTACGGATACGAAACATTTCACTTAGATCTACTTCTGGCATTTTTTCTTCTCGCTGAATCCCTTTAGATAAAAAGAGGTAGGCGAGCAGAACGAGGCCAATGCTTTTTTCTTCATCATCGATTAAATCGAGGTGGAGCATGAGAATAAGGCTTTTACCCAATTGTGAAACATGATTACTGTCCCAAAGCAGAAGAGGAT
>NZ_JBFFKR010000404.1:0-2364 GCF_041555295.1 Ancylomarina sp.
ACAAATCTTTTTTCGTTTATTTTTTAATTGTTTTTTATCGGGATAACCCAATGTTTACAAGCATTACAAACGGTTCAAAGATCTACGCCTATCTCTTAAAGCGAGTGCAAATATAGACTTTATATTACCAACTTTCCTAATCGAATTTGAAGTTTATTAAGATTAGTTAGTAAGAGACTGTAAATCAAGACTCCTATTTTGCAAAAACAAGAGTCAGATAAGCAATTTACGACATTAATTAGAGAAAATCTATACCCTTAGAGTAGATTTCTTTCTAATTTTTGAATTTCATCATCCATATCTATATATGGATTTACTTTTATGAATTCCTGAAGTTTTATCAGACTTGATTTAATAAAAGCTTGGTGAGAGTCGGAGTTCACATTAAAAGGTCGATGATTAGAGGCCAAAATGAATTTCTCGACCTTTTTCTGGATTTCTATCGAAGTATCGGAAAGGAAAGTTTCAGAAAACCTTTGCCATATATATTTAATTGCTGCATTACTTATATGCAACATATCCTCAGCATAAAAGCGGTAATCACGTAATTCATCCATTACAATTTCGTAGGAAGGAAAATAGGATACCTGATTGAACAATTCACTTAGTTGCTCAACGGCTAATAATAAAGTAGCCTTGCTTAGCTGATTCCCATTGGCACCATCTTTCCAATGACGAATAGGACTCACTGTGAAAACAACTTTAATTTTGGGATTAAAAACCAGGAGTTCGACAAGCAAATCCTTATATATAGGCACAATCTCATCCACATCTAATCGATATCGATTAAAATCTTTAGCTGGAAGTTTGTGACAATTAGATACAATATTACCCGAACTCAATAATTCATAAACCCAAGCTGTACCAAAAGTGATGAATAAGAAATCAGCCTCCTTTAATTCTTGTGAACTCTTCTTAATACTATCATTAATATCTGAAAGACATAAAGACAGGTCAGAATTTGAGAACTTGCTATGATGATAGAAACTAAACCAAAGGTCGTTATGAAAGTTCAGGTCATCTTCAAGAAATTCTTTCTCCTCCATTAGTAATCGCAAACTATTACAAACACTAACTGGGTTATAAATCACACCAAATGGATTAACATCAACCTGATATTTATACGATTTAAGCTGTGCTCCAATGTTTTCGACAAAACAAGAACCCATCATCACAGCATTCTTTTGATATCCGAAATCAAATTCAGACCTGGGAATGCTCACTTTTGTTCTAAACAAATCATCATTCATAGTGATAGAGTTATTACAAGGAAGAAATGATATTCTTTTGAATCCAATCTAAAATTAGATCAAAGACCTCACCTTTACAAGAATCGTTATGCAATTCATGAAAAGCATTATCAAATACATGAAACAGGCATAACGGACCTGCTTTTTCAGCATATTGATGACTTGCTTGGTGAGATGTTATTTCATCGGTAGTGCCATGTAAAAGCAGAAGAGGTTTATTAACAATAGGTTTCTGATTTAATAGATCGTATCCCGCTTGATAAGCTTGATAAAATAATCGGAATGAAACCCATGAGTGAACTAAAGGGTCATTACTATAATCTTCAACAACCACTGGATCGTGAGAAAGCAGATTAGGATTCAGTTTTGTTTTCAAACTAAGGTTAGGGAATAGTTGAGCAAACAACTTCACAATAGGGATAAGAAATCGTGGTGGCGATTGCTGTGCGATCAACCAAGGTGAGGTTGCAATAACAGCCTTATATCTGCCGTCTCTATTATTCAAATGAGTTAAAACTTCACCTCCACCCATACTATGTCCATAAAGAACCATTGGAGTATTTGGGAAAAGCTTCTCACAATTGGATAAAAGCAAATCAATATCGTCGAGCAAAACATCATAAGAAGGAATAATCCCTCTTTGCCCTTCAGATTGACCATGACCTCGCTGATCGAAACCGACAACAGCAATATCATTATTGACAAAACGTTTTGACCAAGCATTGTATCGTGAACTATGCTCACCAATTCCATGAACCAAACAAATAACACATTCAACCTGACTTATAGGTTTCCATATTTGTAAAAACAACTTCGTTCCATCAGGTGTTTTGATATACATTGTGTCATGAGTCATAGCTAGCCACTTTTATTCTTCAAGGAAATTTAAATTACGTTTCAACCCCTTAAACTTAGTTCTTTTTACCGCTGAATTCTTGAATAAATTGCCAAATTGATTTGCATCCATATTATGCCAATCATCTTTTGATAAAGCTAAAATATCTGGATTGGGCTTAAATGCTTCAACAGAATGTGGCTTTACCATGCGATTCCATGGACAAACATCCTGGCAGATATCACAGCCAAATACTCTGTTTTCAAATTTACCTTTCAT
>NZ_JBFFKR010000405.1:0-2347 GCF_041555295.1 Ancylomarina sp.
AGAAGCAATATCAACAGGAAGAATCTGACCGTCAGTCTCTTTGCTATAGTAGGCAAAATCAATACCAATTCTACTATTAAAAAAACGTGCATCAAGACCAAATTCAAACTCTCGAGTAATCTCTGGCTCAAGAATAGAGTTTCCTAATTGGTTTGAAATTTCGAAACCAGATACTCCTTTTAATGGAAAGACCAAGCTACCAAAACCACCAAATGCATTACCTGAAACTAGTGTATTAAAGATATTATAAGGATCAGCATCGTTACCTGTCTTACCCCAAGAACCTCTAACCTTAGCAAAGGTTATAGTCTTAGATTTTAATGATTCTATAGCATCTGTTAAGATAAAACCAACACTAGCACCTGGATAAAAGAAAGAATTATCATTAGATGGTAAAGTAGAAGACCAGTCATTTCTAGCAACGAATGTCAAGAACAAATAGTTTCTAAATGCAAGGTCAGCCTGAGCATAAACACCATACAAACGCTTCTTCTGATAAAAGGTATCAGTTGTTGCAGGGTTTGGACTATTAGATAATGAATAGAAATTAGGAATCGTCAATTCTTCAACAGAACTGGATTGGCGTCTGTAATTACTTTGTGTTACGTTCCATCCAGCAAGAGCATTTAAGTTAAAATCTTCATTAAGATCTTTCTTAAATTTCACAATCAGGTCAGTATTGATTTCTCTTGAATGTCTTGATTCCTCGAGTACACCACCAACATCTGCTGTTCGACTAAAGTTAGGACTGCCTTCTTTGGGACGTCCAATGGCCTGCCAGTCTTTCAGATAAGAATTCGTTACATCACTACCAATACGAGCAGTTGCAGATAATTCGCTAGTAAACTCATAGTCTAAAGAGATATTACCATAAATTCTATCTGAAGTAAAATCATTACCATTTTCGTTTAACACGAAATAAGGATTCTGTGCATAAGGCGTATAGAAATTATCAACATTATAGAACTTATTGTTGTAATCTTTCATATCAACAATACTCATATCACGAGGAGTCTGAATAATTTCTTGAAATAGAGTCGCACCAGTACTTGACCCTTGCCCTGTAGCTACAGCCTTAGACTTTTTACGAACATAATTCATAGAAGTAGTCGCTGTAAACTTATTAAAATTAGTGGATCCTTTAAAGTTGATCGCATTTCTTTTATATGAGTCAGCATCAGTTGGAACAATACCATCAGCGTCTACATTGTTGAAAGAAAGGAAATAAGTTGCCTTATCAGTGCCACCACTAATAGACATGGAATGATTCATAGTAGTTCCCAGATCATAAAAATCCTTCAAGTTATCTTTCTGTGCTTTAAATGGTTTAAGTAATTGCTGATTATCAACAATATTACCCCACTGACGAATAGCACCATCCAATTTAGGTCCCCAAGATCCATTTTCATTTGAAGCATAATGACCACTCCAACCTTGGCCGAAATCATTCTGTAACTCAGGTAATCTTAAAGGAGTACTCAAGTCAAACGAACCTGAATAGTTAACCTTTAACTTACCGGCTTTACCAGACTTAGTTGTAATCATGATTACACCATTCGCAGCTCTAGAGCCGTAAAGTGCTGTCGCAGAGGCACCTTTTAAAATAGTTACGGATTCAATGTTATCCGGATTTATATCGTTCGCATTATTACCGAAGTCTGTCGAACGAGTTGACCCCGTAGCTCCTACCATTCTATTATCAACAGGAGTACCGTCAACAACATATAATGGCTGATTACCTCCGGTTAATGAAGAGTAACCACGTAAGATAACTTTAGTAGATGCTCCAGGAGAACCAGAAGCAGAAGAAATATTAACACCAGCAACTTTACCTTGAATACCACCAAGAGCATTCATAGGTGCAGCCTTTGTTAATTCCTCACTATTTACAGATGTAGCAGCATATCCCAAACTCTTTTGAGATCTCGTAACACCAATTGCAGTTACAACAACTTCCTCCATACCTATAGATTCCGTTTCCATAACAACATCAATTATGGTTTTAGCCCCAACTGGGATTTCCTGCGTAACCATACCTACAAAACTAAAGATTAGCACATCTGAAGCTTGAGTTTCTAGAATATACTTCCCATCAATATCTGTACTAGAACCGACAGTAGTTCCTTTAATAACGACAGATACGCCTGGCATACCCAGGCCGTCATCTGCACTGGTAACAGTACCAGTGATTTGCTTTGTTTGTGCATTAATAACCTGAATCATTAATAGGAAAGCACAAACAAGAAAGGTCAGTTTTTTCATAGATTAATTTTTTAGTTAATTATAAACTTTTGGTCAACGAGCATATAAATTAACAAATAAAATCATCTTTTAAAAATATTTAACA
>NZ_JBFFKR010000406.1:0-2340 GCF_041555295.1 Ancylomarina sp.
CATTGTAAAAACGATAAGGCTTATGGTGACCAGTGCGAAAGCTGTGGAACATCATTAAATGCAACTGATTTGATTGATGCTCGTTCTGCGATTACAGGAAATATACCAGAGTTGAAGGAGACCAAGCATTGGTATTTACCTCTTGATAAGTATGAGCCACATTTAAAACAGTGGATTCTTGAGGAGCATAAGGAATGGAAGCCAAATGTTTACGGACAGTGTAAGTCTTGGTTAGACAATGGCTTGCACCCAAGGGCGGTAACCCGTGATTTAAATTGGGGCGTGCCTGTTCCTATTGAGGGAGCTGATGGTAAAGTACTTTACGTTTGGTTCGATGCACCTATTGGATACATTTCAGCAACAAAGGAGTTGACTCCTTATTGGGAAAAGTATTGGAAGGCCGAAGATTCTAGAATGATTCACTTTATTGGTAAGGATAATATTGTATTCCATTGTATTATTTTCCCTGCTATGCTTAAGGCCGAAGGATCATACATTTTACCAGACAATGTGCCTTCGAATGAGTTTTTGAACCTTGAAGGGGATAAGATTTCGACTTCTCGTAATTGGGCGGTTTGGTTGCACGAGTACCTTGAAGAGTTCCCTGAAAAGCAGGATGTTTTGCGTTACGTTTTAACTGCAAATGCTCCAGAAACTAAGGATAACGATTTTACTTGGAAAGATTTCCAGGCTCGCAATAACAACGAGTTGGTAGCTATTTTCGGAAACTTTGTGAACCGTACTCTTGTATTGACACACAAATATTTTGGAGGTTTAGTTCCTGAAGCGGGAGAGCTTACTGATTTTGATAAAGAAACCCTTGCTCAGATTCCTGTGATTAAAGCTGATATCGAAAAGAATCTGGAGACCTTCCACTTTCGTGAGGCCTTAAAAGTTGCAATGACATTAGCGCGTTTGGGTAATAAATATTTGGCTGATACCGAGCCCTGGAAGGTGATTAAAACTGATGAGGGACGTGTTAAAACTATCCTTAATATCTCTTTACAGATCTCGGCTAACTTGAGCACTTTAATGGAGCCTTTCTTGCCATTTACGGCTGAGAAACTTCGTGGTTTCCTTAATATGGATCGTATTGAGTGGGCAGAGGTAACTGCTAATGCGCTTCCTGCTGGTCATCAAATTAACAAGCCTGAATTATTGTTCGAGAAAATTGAAGATGAGACAATTCAAGCGCAGGTTGATAAACTAGAGGCTACTAAGGTGGCTAATGAACTTGAAAATAGAGTCGCTACTCCAGTTAAAGAGAATATCAATTTCGATGATTTCACGAAGATGGATATTCGTATTGGAACGATTACTGAAGCTGAGAAAGTTGCTAAAACAAAGAAGCTTTTAAAGATCACTGTTGATACAGGTGTAGATACAAGAACCGTTGTTTCTGGTATTGCAGAGCACTACAAACCAGAAGAAATCATTGGCAAACAAGTAAGTATTTTGATGAATCTTGAGCCTAGAAAACTAAAAGGAATCGAATCGGAAGGTATGATTCTAATGGCTGAAGATGCTGATGGTAAATTGGCATTCGTTTCTCCAGAGCAAGCTGTTGCAGCCGGTTCTGAAGTTCGATAAGCATTCAATATTTTAAGATATAGCCCTGATCGTTTTATGATGATCAGGGTTTTTTTTTGTCTTTAATTGGATCGAGTATTGTGAGAAAATCTGTCAGGTATATTTAAAGCTAAAAAGCACCTCCGAAACCGAAGGTGCTTTTAGTATTTATTCTTGAATTGATAATTGTGAATTACCAATTGATTTTATCGTGTCATCTCAACTTTAGCAGTTGGATTATGATTCTTGTTTCTGTCTTCGACAGATGCCATTAGCTGGCTTGCCAAATCGGCGAAAGCTATACCTGTAACTGAATCTTCGTTCAATGCTGCAGGAGCGCCATTGTCTCCACCCTCGCGAATGCTCTGAACAATTGGAATCTGTCCCAAAAGACTAATACCTTTTTCTTCAGCCAGTTTTTTGCAACCATCCTTACCGAAAATGTAGTATTTATTGTTTGGTAATTCAGCTGGGGTAAACCAAGCCATATTTTCAACCAAACCTAAGATAGGCACATTTACGCCAGCACCTTCGAACATGCTGATCGCTTTTACAGCATCGGCTAAAGCCACATCCTGAGGAGTACTCACTACAATAGCACCAGTTACAGGAACTGTTTGTACCAAAGTCAGGTGAATATCCGATGTTCCTGGAGGAAGGTCAATCAATACGTAATCCAATTCGCCCCAATTACCTTCTTCAATCATTTGCTTAAGTGCATTCGAAGCCATAGGACCTCTCCACACCGTTGCCTGAGCAGCATCAACAAAG
>NZ_JBFFKR010000407.1:0-2339 GCF_041555295.1 Ancylomarina sp.
CCGATATACAGATCAATTTCATATGATTATTATTTTAATTCTTGCCATATGGAAGTCGCATGAATCATCATCTCACTGTGTGCGAAGCTTAGTTCTCATGCTTGTTTCATATCGCTTCTCTTATCGTTTCATATAGAGGCTTAAGATATTCATTTTTGACATTTATTCTGACCCCATTTTCTGGGATTTTCTATTATATACTGAGCAATACGATGATATTCTTTCTCATCACGAATAATATGATCATGATAATTACTTTGCCAGAATTGATTTCTTCTATTATATTTAGGAATATCCAAAGCTTGCGAATCTATAAAATTATCAGCAGCTGAAACCACTGCATATTTAAATACGGCCCTGTACAGGCGCACGGCCGTGCGTCTCTGTGTAATGCGCATAAAATATTACACTAACTCAACCTCACTGACACCATTACTCTTTTTCAGCACTTTTATTTGTGCAGGAATACGCTCCTTCAAATTCTCAACATGAGAAATTATTCCAATCATTTTACCCTGAGCTTGCAGCGTTTCTAAACTGGAGATCACTGTCTCCAGGGTTTGGCTATCCAAAGTACCAAAACCCTCATCAATAAATAGGGAATCGATACTGACGTTATTGCTAGCCAAATCTGATAATCCAAGGGCTAAGGCCAAACTGATTATAAACTTCTCACCACCACTTGAAGTATCTACGTAGCGAGCCTCATCGGTCTGATAATGATCAATCAACTTAAAGAAAAGCTCCTCACCTGATTTATAGGAGGCATCCAATCTCAGAGAATAACGCTTGTTTAACTTGAACAAATGCACATTGGCTAACTGAATTAGGTTATGAAGGGTCAAACGCTGCACATAGGTATTAAAAGCATGTTTCGATCCACCCAATAAGCTCATCAAATCGGCCCATTTCTTAAGGACTTGCTCCTGCCTTGAAATCTCCAATGCCACCGCTTGGTTACGCTCTTTAATCTGCCTATCCAATTCAAATTTCTGTCTTATTTCTCCTGTTCGTTCCGTCAGTTTATTCTTCTCAGACTCAATATTCTTTTGTTTTTTATCAGCCTCATCAGTAGAGTCCTCAAAACTTTTCAGTTTCTCTAATTTGTCGAAATCTTCTTTTAATCTATTCCCCAGGGTTTTCAATTCCAAACCTCGATCTTCCATGCCCTTCACAATCTTCATAAAGCTTGTCTTATCCTCCAAACTCAAAAGAGCTTGCTCCACAGATGCTCGCGATTCAAAATCACTAGCTTCAATGGCTTTCTCGAAGCTTAAAAATTCTTCATTCAAACTTGTCACTGATTTCGCTTGTTCTCTCTGTAAATTCTCAGTCTCTTTTGTTTTACTGACCTGTTCTGTATTTAATACTTGCAGCAATTGCAAGGCTTGATCAAATGCTTTATTAGAAATTTCTTTTGCCTTTTGTAAGTCTTCTCTCTTGATAAGGATGCTAATCTCCAGAGGCAGGATAGCTTTTCTTTCGTCTAAAACAGTTCGTAACTTCGTTTCTGTTTCTTTCTGCTCGTTCTCAAGAGCGACTTGGTTTTTCTGTTTTTCCTTAAACTGTTCCCGATTGTTTTTAATATCATTAGCCAATTGAGTCATCAGATTTATCAGCTCAATCTGTTTCTTAGCTTTGGCCTGATAAGTAGCGATCTCCTTTTCAATAGACAGAACAAAAGCAGCACTATCTTCCACACTTGGTAAAGCCAGTTTGTATTGAGACAAATCTTCCATCAGCTGAGTCTCCAAGTCTTTTGTTTCCTGACTAATTTTCGCGAACGCGGACTGCCTTTGATTTAGTTCACGTTCAATATTTCCCAGTTTTTCCAAAAGGGTAGCTTGCTTGGTTTTCAGCTCATTTACAAACTCGCTTTGTTTTTTACATGCGGTATCCTGCTGGTCTTTATCCTTTTGTAATCGTTGTCCTTCGGCAATCTTATCGTTCAGTTCAGCACTTCGCTTTTCCAAGTCAGCCAAGTGCTTGCCAATATTTTCTGACGCTTCAATCTTAAAATCTACATTCAAAGACTTAAAGTCCTCGGCTGTCTTCTTCAACTGTTCGACCAAAGTCTTTAAATGGTTGGCATTCGACTCCGTCCTGGTTTTATTGACAACCATTGAAAGCTCAATTGCCTTCTCCTCTTTCATTAAGGTCTCCAGGCCTTTCTTCCGTTCATCAAGCTGTGCCTGACTTTTAGTTAGCCTTATATTTTCGTATTGACTCACATAAGGATGCTCAGTAGAACCGCACAGATGGCAAGGCGAACCCTCAACCAGTTTCTTACGCTCGGCATCGAAACTGAGAATCTTGCTTTCCAAGTCAAGAATTCTTTC
>NZ_JBFFKR010000408.1:0-2319 GCF_041555295.1 Ancylomarina sp.
ATAAGGACAAAAGAAAAAATAGTAGAGTACGCGATTTATCGCGTCTTAATCCAAAGGTTAAACACCCTACGCCATTCCGTATAATCGGAAACGACTTTCAAAGAAGTTTGAAAAGTCAAGATGCAAACCTGTAAGCGTTCGACAAAATCGCTCCTGACAGAGTTTAAGAACCACCTCCCCCTTTTCCGATAAATCGAAACGGGTACTCCTCCTTAAAATAAGGAGGAGAAATATATAATTACTGGAGTTGCTATATTTAGATGGACAAAAACATCTTCCTAATATTTTTTCACTTTTAATTAGTGAATAACGAGCTAGTCCCGAAATTTCGGGAACGAAGTCCATCTGTGGTTACTATTTTTCAGAAAAAAAATATTTAGACGCAGATAAGAGATGATTAAGAAAAAGATTATTAATTACGAATTATCAATGATGAATTACAACAGCTTGGCTATGCACTGAATCAGCTAACAAAACACACTTAGGACTACGGGAATTGAATGAAATAAAGGTTAATAGTGGTGTAACATCTGATTAATAAATCCTGACTGCAATTCCATTTCATCTAATTAGTGATCATTAGTGGTTTGCTATTTTTTAAATCTGTGTCATCTGTGGTTCAATTAAAAAAGTCACACAACTATCACTTCGACTCCCCCAGTGACCAATGACCATTGACTATTCTCTTCCCTAACGAAAAAAAACAGCCTGTAAATTTGAATATGTCCTTCCTTTATCTTTATATTTGTAGCCTAGAATGGAACATGTAATAATTCAATCTAGCCCTCTATCATTAGAAAGTGAAAACCTTCACTTTTGCAATTTCCATTTCTATTATTTTTCACGATTCGACTTATTCCTGAGACGAAAAGCCTGTGATTCAGGTCTCAAATCTCATTTATTATATTTTATATTAAAACCAACCTTGTCTATTCAATCGACAATCGTTGGTTTTTTTTTGATATTAAAACAACCATATTATACAAATTCTAAAAATTAAGAAATGGATAACAAAAGCTTAGTGTCTATTGATGACTACACCAAAGAAGAAATTTTGGAAGTACTTACCAGAGCAGCAGAATTTGAAAAGAACCCAAACTCCAATATTCTTGAGGGGAAAGTGATCTCTTCTCTATTCTTTGAGCCATCAACCCGAACTCGCCTGAGTTTTGAAACAGCTATTAGCCGTATGGGAGGCAAGATTGTTGGTTTTACGGATGCCTCTTCATCAAGTACAACCAAGGGAGAGACACTTAACGACACCATTAAGATGGTGAGTAACTATTCAGACCTGATCGTGATGCGCCACCCCATTGAAGGTTCTGCTCGCTGGGCTTCTGAAGTTTCTGATGTACCCGTGATTAATGCTGGTGATGGAGCTAATCAGCATCCAACTCAAACCATGCTCGATCTTTATTCTATTCAAAAGACACAAGGCACACTTGAGAATCTGAACATTTTTATGGTAGGTGACCTTAAATATGGACGAACGGTTCACTCTTTGTTAATGGCTCTTTCTCATTTTAATCCAACCTTTCATTTTATCGCACCTGCAGAACTGGAAATTCCAAGAGCCTATAAAATCTTAATGGATAAGAATAACATCACTTATTATGAGCATACCGAATTCGACTCAATCATTAACGATGCCGACATTCTTTATATGACTCGTGTTCAGCGTGAGCGTTTTGCCGATCCTTTAGAGTATGAAAAGGTTAAAAATGTCTACATTCTTAAAAACGATATGCTAAAAGATACAAAGGACAACTTACGTATCCTGCATCCACTACCAAGAGTAAACGAAATTGCAGTTGATGTGGATTCAAATCCGAAAGCTTACTATTTTGAGCAAGCTCTGAATGGTGTTTATGCCCGACAGGCTATCATTGCTAAAGCTCTGGATTTATAGCAGCTCTATTTCTCCCCTAAATCAAAGGGATTCATGTAGATTGAATAATTAATTTTTAAGACAAAAGCACATTAAGATATGACAGCAAAAAAAGAACTTCAAGTTAGAGCCATTGAGAATGGAACGGTTATCGATCATATTCCTGCAGAACTCGTTTTCAAAGTAATCAACATTCTTGAACTGGATAAATGTCCAACTACAGTCACTATTGGGAACAACTATAAGAGTGATATGCTGGGAAAAAAGGGTATCATCAAAATATCAGAGAAATTTTTCAAGGCTGAAGAGATCAATAAAATTGCACTGATTGCACCGAACGTGAAATTCAATATTATCAGAGATTATCGGGTTGTAGAAAAAAGTGTTGTTGAAGCTCCCAAAAAGGTTGAAGGCATCGTTAAATGTATGAA
>NZ_JBFFKR010000409.1:0-2316 GCF_041555295.1 Ancylomarina sp.
CGTGCTGTTTGTCACGATGTACTTCGCCATCGTATTGGTTTAACTTATGAGGCTGAAGCAAACAACATCACAAGTGAGCATATCATTTCTGAAATTTTGAATACTGTTGAAGTACCGTAGCAATTACGAATGAGGAATTAAGAATTACGATTGAAATTTTTTCACGTAATTCTTAAACTCAACGACTTAATTATTAATTCGTAATTATCAATTCGTAATTAACTATGGAGACTAGTGAATTATTAAAAAAAGTTCGAAAAATCGAGATCAAAACCAAGGGTTTATCTCGAAATATATTTGCTGGAGAATACCACTCTGCATTTAAAGGACGAGGTATGACCTTTAGCGAGGTTCGCGAATACCAATACGGCGACGACATTCGTAATATCGACTGGAATGTAACGGCTCGTTACAACACCCCTTTCGTTAAGCTTTTCGAAGAAGAGCGAGAAATGACCGTGATGCTGATGATTGACGTAAGTGGTTCCCGTGAGTTTGGAACCATGTCGAAACTCAAAAAAAATCAGATTACTGAGATTGCAGCGGTACTTGCTTTTTCGGCTATTCAAAACAACGATAAAATTGGTGTCCTTTTCTTTTCGGATATCATAGAAAAGTTTATTCCGCCTAAAAAAGGAAAGTCGCATATTCTACGAATCATTCGTGAATTAATCGATTTTAAACCCGAACATCGTAAAACTGATATTAACAATGCTCTTCGCTACCTGACTAAAGCTATCAAGAAGCGTTGTACCACTTTCGTGATATCCGATTTTATCGACGATAATGACTTTGAAAAGTCCTTAAGTATTGCCAACAACAAGCACGATGTGGTCGCTCTTAAAATTTACGATAAGCGAGAGGAGGAATTGCCTTCGATCGGACTTGTTAGAATGCTCGATGCTGAGACCCGCGAATACCAATGGGTTGACACCTCAAGTTCTAAGGTAAGAAACGCTCATGCTAAATGGTGGAGACAGAATCAATCAAAAGTTGAAGAGATTTTCAAACGTTCAGGTGTCGATGTGGCAAATATCAGAACCGACCAGGACTATGTGCGATCGTTAATTGCCCTATTTAAACGAAGAGCCTAAACAATTATCAATTTACGATTAGCAATTAATGATTTGTTATTAATCGTGAAATTGATAAATGGTTGAATTGCTAAAATTGATTAACAACTAAGATGTTAGATCTACATACTCAGACAATTTGATATTTGGACCTTTAGACATTTTTGATCTATAAGACTTTTAAAATAATTATTAATTACTCATTCGTAATTTAATAAGATGATAGGATTACAAACAATAAAAAAACAATTCCAAAGAAGCTTCTTACTTCTAAGTTTTGCCTTGCTATTAAATCCAGCGATGGCACAAGAGAATGAAGATGGCTTTAAAGTTCGTGTAGCATTGGATACCAATGTAATCTCCATTGGCGATCAGATCAACTTGAAACTTTCTGTTGATCAGCCTAAAGGTATTACAGTTGGATTTCCTGTTTTCACAGATAGTATCACTAAGAACGTTGAAGTTATACGTCAGTGGCCCTTGGATACCACAAAGAAAAAAGATGGTAGTCTGAAGATTAATAAAAGATTTCTAATTACTTCTTTTGATGGTGGCGTTCATAAGATTCCTCCCTTCGTTTTTAAACTGAATGGAGAAAATATCAATAACATTATTCGTACCGATACCATGCAATTGGGCGTACGTAGTTTTGATATTGATACCACAAAAGCCAATTTCGATATCGCGATGCCGATTCATACACCGGTATCATTTGCTGAAGTTGCGCCCTGGGCTGGTGGTGGTTTAATATTTATTGCCATTCTTTTTGCTGCTTATTATTTCTACCGCAGATACAAGCGCAATCAGCCATTATTCAAAGCTGTGGTTCCTGCCGAACCTGCTCATGTTATTGCTCTAAGAAAACTCGAGGAAATAGACAGTCAAAAACTCTGGCAAACAGGACATATTAAGCAATATCATTCAGATCTTACTGATGCTGTTCGTAACTATCTTGACGAACGTTTTGGTTTAGCAACTCTGGAATCGACTACTGAGGAGACTCTGGATGTTATTTCTGAGGACATCATGCATAAGGATTTGATTTCTGACTTGAAAGTGATTCTTGAACGAGCTGACTTGGCTAAGTTTGCCAAATTTCAACCACTTCCTGATGAGAATCAGCTGAGTTTGAAGTATGCTTATCGCATTGTAGAAAAAACATTGATTAAAGAAACCTTAAAAGAAGAAACGGAAGAGGAAGCTGAACAAATTGAATTAGCTCAGCGAGAAGAAATCGATAAGA
>NZ_JBFFKR010000410.1:0-2306 GCF_041555295.1 Ancylomarina sp.
GAGTTGGTGAATACCTTGAAAATGAACTGAAAAAGATCGTTGGAGAACAATCCATAAGAGCCAAAGGTTTGATGATAGGTATTGATTTGGAAAATATGGCTGAAATAAAGTCAGCTTTACTTTTTCAGAAGGGTTATTTTACTGGCGCTTCAGGGAACAAAACCTTGAGATTACTGCCGCCTTTGACAGTGACAATGGCCGATGCAAAGGAATTTATCAATGATTTTTCATCACTAATTGAAAAGCAATAGTTATGAAGAATTTAACGCTAGTAAAAATAGGAGGCAATCTGATTGATGATGAAAGCAAGTTAGCTGCATGTCTTGAAGCCTTTTCGAAGATAAAAGGCGCTAAGCTTCTGGTTCATGGTGGCGGTAAGTTGGCAAGTGATTTGGCTAAGCAATTAGGAATTGATTCCCCAATGATTGATGGACGAAGAATCACCAATGCCGAGACTTTAAAGGTGGTTAGTATGGTGTATGCAGGTCTGATCAATAAAAAGATAGTGGCAGGTCTTCAAGCATTAAATCAGCAAGCAATTGGTCTTTGCGGTGCGGATGATAATTTGATTTTGGCTGAAAAACGTCAGCATGCCAGTATCGATTATGGTTTTGTTGGTGATGTGCTCGAGGTGAATACTGAAGCTCTAGCGGCCTACATAGAACAAGATAAAGTTTTAGTTCTTTCGGCCATCACTCACGATGGAAAAGGACAGCTATTGAATACCAATGCCGATACGGTTGCAACGGAATTAGCTATTGCATTAAGTCAGCAGTATCAGGTTAAGTTGATTTATTCATTTGAAAAGGCGGGGGTTTTGATTAATCCTGAGGATGATATGAGTTTTCTGAAACGATTAGATATGAATCTATATCAGAAAATGAAGGAAAACGGATCAATAAACAAGGGAATGCTACCGAAGGCAGAGAATGCTTTTAGAGCTTTTGATAAAGGTGTACAAGTTATTATTGGAGATCTGTTGAGACTCGCTAAAGATGAATGTTGTGGCACCCAATTAATCGAATGTTAATGAAAAATTTAGAGATATATAAAGCTTTGGCAATTGAAACCTTAAAAGGTTTGATTACAATACAGTCCTACAGTAAGGAGGAATACTTAGCAGCTGATTTGATGGAGAAAGTTCTTAAAAGCTACCAATATGAAACCCACAGAAAAGGGAATAATGTTTGGGCCTTCGGGAAACACAATGCTGAGGGCAAAGCTTTATTGCTTTTAAACTCGCATTTAGATACCGTAAATGCGTCTGCATCCTGGACTAAGGATCCCTTTGAGCCATTGGTTGAAGATGGGAAATTATACGGATTGGGAAGTAACGATGCAGGAGGTTGTTTATGCTCATTGATGGCTACTTTCATAGCTCTTGATGAAATGGAGCAGCCTTACAACCTCGTATTTGCTGCTTCGGCTGAGGAAGAGATATCTGGAAAGAATGGATTTGAACTGATTCAGGACGAGATTGGAAAGATTGATATCGGCATAGTTGGTGAACCAACACTTATGCAGATGGCTATTGCTGAAAAAGGTTTGATGGTACTTGATGTCGAAGCTAAAGGAAAATCAGGACATGCTGCCAGAGGTGAAGGCGTGAATGCCATTGAGAAAGCCATGAAAGATTTGCAATGGTTTCAGACTTACAAGTTCGATAAGGAATCGGATATTCTAGGATCTGTAAAAATGACTGTGACTCAGATTGCAGCAGGAAGCCAGCACAATGTGGTACCTGACAGTTGTCGATTTGTTGTGGATGTGAGAAGTAATGAGCACTATAGCAATCAGGAACTCTTTGAATTGATTAATCAGCAAATCGAAAGTGATGTAAAAGCTCGATCTTTTAGAATGAATTCATCGTGTATCGACCTGAAACACCCGCTTGTTCAGGCTGGTATTAAGATGGGACGAAGCTATTACGGGTCGCCAACAACTTCGGATCAAGCCATCATGAAAGGCTTTCCAACTTTAAAGTTTGGGCCCGGTGATTCAGCTCGTTCGCATACAGCAGATGAGTTTATCTACTTGTCTGAAATAGAAGAAGGCATAGAGATTTATTACCAATTATTAAATGGCTTGGAAATACAAGGTTAAAGTGATAAAAGGATAAAGGAGCATATAGCTGACAGCAGTTAGCTATAAGCCCCAAAAAAATAGAGATATGAAACGAGCCATTTAGAATACTTTTTAAAACAGAAGTATGATTTCTAATGGCGAGTTCCATCTGACAAAAATTTAAAATTATAACAGATGAAACTTTGGGATAAAGGCACGAAGGTTAATCAGAATGTTGAAGA
>NZ_JBFFKR010000411.1:0-2264 GCF_041555295.1 Ancylomarina sp.
AAAAGGTTTCATTCTATCGGCTAACTGATCAAGAGGGCAAAGTTCATCATTAAAGAAAATACCTTCTTTTGTGACTTTTAGGTTCATTGATAAGCCTGATGTATTTTTACTTTGGAGTTTTAAAATTCTAATGGGAACGATTTTATCAATGAAGCTACGTTCCGATCCTTTTAATTCAAAATAATTCTTATTGAAGAAGATTATTGCTTTCTCCTTGCGAACTTGAAGATGAGCTTTTCCTATGGCTTTCAATGTGAAATCCAAGGCTTCTTTGCTTGTGCCTTTATCGAATCCGTAAACAACAACACCTTTACTGATTTGAGCTTTATTTTTTCCACCAAAACTCATTTCTGTGACTTCAGGCCCAACTTTCCCCTTGTAATTTTCACCCTGAATAAAGCTTTTTACAATGGTTAGAACTTCTTCTTTTCTTGCAATTTCTTCATTAATTAGATATTGGTTTGCTCTGTTTTGTAGAATTCGAAGAACATTTCTTTTTTTAATTTTGGACTCTACGGATTCAGTCCCCTTTTCGGCCATATTAGCCAATTTGGTTACAACTTGATTGCTTTGAGGCAGATTTTTGGCTGTCCAGTGACTTAGCCAAATCTGGCTACTGTCAGCTTGAACAATAAGAGGAGGTAGTGTATTTACTTTCTTTATGATTTCGGGCTGGGTAAAGGCCTGCAAGAGCAGAAGCCCCATAGGTAAAAAGAGTAGTGCTTTTGCAACGCCCCATCGTTTAACTTGTTTCTTTTTCATCATTTTTAATCGTTTTGAAATTGAACCTTGTTTGAAATGATTTGCTGAAGCAAAACGTCTTTTGCCCACAGCTTTTTCTAAAATCAACAATTGATATTGTGTTGCATCGATGCCTGTGTTGAGTACGGCCTGATCGGCCTGAAATTCATGAACCAGTTTGAGTTCCTTCTTAAGTAACCATGCAAATGGATTGAACCATTGCAAATAACAAACCAGTTCGATTAAGACTACATCAAATGAATGATGCAATCGGATATGTGCTTCTTCGTGCAGAAGAATGGGTGTTTTATTCTGTTCGTAATCCTGTTTCGAAAGCACAATGTAATTCAAGAAGGAGAAAGCCTGTATGGCATCGCTAACAATTGCCAGTAGGATATCTTTATAGGGTTTTATGGTGGCTTTTTTCAGCCATTTTAATATACTTCGGTATGAGACAACAAACTGAATACAAAGCATGCTTAGAATGCTCCAGTAGACTATTGCGGTCCAGTTTATTGGGATAGAACCAGATGTTTCTATCAGGGTTTGTTTTTGATGTGGACTGATAACAGCTGTTTCGAGCAAAGGCATTTCAATCAATTCCCGAACTTTTTGGATGGGAGCGGAGCTGATTTCGTTTGCTGGAATTAAATGCGCCACTAAAGGCATGGCAAAGGCTGCACAAACCGATAGTAAAAGTGTTAGCCTTTTGTATTTGTGGTTAGTATCCTTGCTCAGTAAGAGTTTGTATAACAAATAAAAGAATGCCAGGCTGATACCGACCTTTATCATATAAGTTATGAAGATGAGCATGATTAGCTTTCTTTAGATTTTTCGATATCCTGAATCAGTTTTTTAAGCTCGTCAAGCGATAAGTTTTCTTCTTCAACAAACATGGAAACCACGCGTTGGTATGAGTTGTCGAAATATTTCTGAACAACATTTCCCAAGGTTTTTTTGCGGTAATCGGCTTCGCTAATCGCTGCAAAATAGCGATGTGTTTTACCGAATGTCTCATGCGAGATAAAGCCTTTTTCTTCCAAAGCTCTTACCATAGTCGATAAGGTGTTGTAATGCAACTTCTGATCGGGATACTTCTTTTGAAGATCTTTAACAAACATGGGGCCTTCTGCCCAAAACAATTGCATGATCTCTTCTTCCTTTTGTGTTAGCTTCTTCATAATGGGAATATTTTAAATCAAATATAACTATAAATTCTAGTTATATAACTATGGTTTACAGTTTTCGTAATGCAATTCTTTGTCTTACTGTCTTGTGTGTGGTATTGGGGTTAACTTAATCCTTTGTTTTAGGAGCTTGCAGACTGAATCATATTTATGAATTATTTTTCCATTACGGGTTTCATTTTTTTCTTCTAATAGACTTAAGCAACATATTTCTCTATTGCATTAACAAAATTTAAGTCAGAAATGATCTCAACTTTTCTCTATATAATCCTTAAGGCTCATGAATTTTTCTATATTTGTTATAACAAGCTGGAATGATGTTGCAAGGAACTGCTG
>NZ_JBFFKR010000412.1:0-2264 GCF_041555295.1 Ancylomarina sp.
ATTCACCCTTTTGATGATCCTAAAACCATAGAAGGACAGGGAACAATTGGTTTGGAAATATTGCAACAATTCAATGAGCCTATTGATTATTTAATTCTGCCTATAGGAGGTGGTGGCCTGGCTTCGGGTGTCGGTGCATGGATAAAAGAGTTTAGTCCCAATACCAAAATTATTGGAGTAGAACCCCAAGGAGCTCCATCTATGAAATTGGCTTTGGATAACAAGTGTAATATAGCTCTCGAAAGCATAGATCGTTTTGTTGATGGAGCAGCCGTTCAGAAAGTGGGGAATCTCACATGGAAAATCTGCGAAAAGGTCTTGGATGATATTTTGGTTGTTCCCGAAGGTCTGATTTGCTCAACGATATTGCGTTTGTATAATGAGGATGCCATAGTTGCTGAACCAGCAGGTGTTTTATCCATTGCAGCTTTGGAGTTGATGGGCGACAAGATTAAGGGCAAGAATGTTGTTTGTGTTCTTAGTGGTAGTAATAACGACATTACCCGAATGGAAGAAATAAAGGAGAGAAGCCTTCTGTACGAAGGGTTGAAACATTATTTCATAGTCCGTTTCCCACAACGATCAGGAGCTCTAAAAGAATTTGTGAACGATGTTCTCGATTCGGGTGACGACATCACCCATTTCGAATACTATAAAAAGAGCAGCCGTGAAAAAGGCCCAGCAGTGATAGGTATAGAGGTTCAGAAACCTGATGCTTTACAACGATTACAAGATAGAATGACGGATCGTAATTTTGTTTTCGAATACCTAAACGATAAAACAGATTTATTTCAATTTATAGTTTAGGCATATATAGTTTAGAGAGAATAGGAGATCGCTTATTGCTAGATCTCCTATTTTTGTTTTTACATTTTATGCCTTACTTTGTGTTCTACATTTATTTCAATACTTACAGTTCAATATGCTAAGGTTTCTCTTTTCTATATTATTCATTCAGTTCATTCTTTGTCAGACTAGCATTGCTCAAACGAATTGGTCTAAGCAATTGGATCATTATATCTCGAAACGCGATGAGATAGATGCTGCCAAGAAGGAGACAATTAAAAACCTCTTGGATGATTTACGATCTACCAGAGAAGAAAGAAATAGTGACAAGGAATTCTCAGCTTTGATGAGGTCAGTGAAGGCTTATGAGTATTTTGTTTACGATTCGGCATTCAAATATGCACAAGCTGCCAATCGCTTGGCTTATAATCTCAAGGATGAGGCCAAGATAGCAGAATCTAAATCGAAGCTTAGTTTAATTATGCTTCTAAAGGGTTTGTATACGTCTTCGATTGACACGATAAAAACGGTTAAATATGAGTTTTTATCTAAGGATAAAAAAAAGGAATTCTACAGTACGGCCTATCGAGCTTACTACGATTTATCGGGCTATTCAAGAGATAAACACTACAGTGAGCAGTATAAAGATTTGGGGCATTACTACAGTCGGAAACTCATTGTCGAATTCCCCAAACCCTCTTTTGAGAAAGTGTTGGGGATGGCTCTTCAGGAGATGGTTAGTGGGGAGTTATTAAAAGCAGAAGAACATTATTTTAATCTTCTGAATAATTTCAAGCTTAATGATCATGAGTCGGCTATTGTCACGTCAGGTTTGGGTTTTATTTATGCTGATAGGAACAAAAAGGAAAAGGCAAAAGAATTTCTGATGAGAGCCAGCATTGGTGATATTAAAGCGGGAATTAAGGAAACAACAGCTTGCAGATCCTTAGCTGAAATTTTCTATAGAGAAGGCGATATTGAAAAGGCTTATCAATACATTCTTTTGGCTAAGGCCGATGCTGATTTTTATGGTTCAGAGCAGCGTAAGTTTGAAATTTCATACACCTTGCCTTTAATTGAATCAGCTCGTTTCCAGAAAGAGAATAAACAGAAAAAAATGGTTGGTCTTATCAGCTTGTTAGTTCTGGCTTTTACCTTGGTTATTCTTCGTCAGTTGCAGAAACTACGCCATGCTCGAAAGGAAATTGAACGAACGAATCAGAATTTAACGCATCTGAATGAATTGCTACGTGAGGCTAGTCGGATTAAAGAGGAATATATCGGTTATTATTTCAACTTCAGTTCTCAATATATCGATAAGCTTGAAGATTTTAAGAAGAGTATTTCCCGACAGTTGATCACCAAATCCTACGATAATATTGAGCAAGAGCTAAAGAAATACAATTCCAAAAAGGAACGCGCACGCTTGTTCGAAGATTTTGATCGGATTTTCCTGAAGTTATTTCCTGATTTTATAC
>NZ_JBFFKR010000413.1:0-2254 GCF_041555295.1 Ancylomarina sp.
CTTCCGACACTTCGGAGTCGCAATAAGGACGTATATCATCATATTCTGATTCAGAAATCATTATCTAATCGGATTGGTTTTAAGGAACTGCAAAAATAAGTAAATAAAATGGATTATCTAAATAGTGAGGCATGATACAAGTTTACCTCCCTCTATATCAATCACTAAAATACAAAAGCAGTTACTAAAAGTTTTCATTTAGCAACTGCTTTCTATTATTTCTAAGTATTCTACTCTTATTTGCCGTTCTCTATTTCCTTTTTAGGCTTGTAAAATCAATTAAATCAGCTGGATTAATATTCTCTCCATTCTTTTTAATCTCAAAGTGTAAATGTGGACCTGTAGAAACCCCCGATGTCCCAACAAAACCAATTACATCACCTTTGTGTACCTTCTCTCCCAGCTCAACAGAATAAGCATCCATCTGAGAATAAAGGCTCGCAATATTCCCCTCATGCTGGATAATGATGAAACGTCCATAGGCTTTACCTTCCACATGATTTGCCTGAAGCTTCTTGACTAATCCATCAGCAATGGCATAAATTGGAGTTCCTTTGGGAGCCGCAATATCAACCGCTGCATGGTACAACTTTTTTTTCTTAATTGGATGCATTCGATAACCATAAGGAGATGAAATCCAAACCTTTTCAGCGGGCTTTATCGGAGACGAAAAAATCGCCTTACTTGTTGACACATTCGTCTCAGAATCATCTGCTTTTATTTCAGAATAATCAAAACTCAACATTGATACAATGAGTACAGGGAATATAAGTATCAGCTTTAAATGAGCCCATACTGATGTATTTGATTTTTTAATCATTTTTATACGTTTTAGTGTTAATGAAGATTTAAATGCACTGGTCAAGTTAAAATTCATTTTACTTTCAATATGCTGCAACAAACACTGTTGGTAACCAATTTTGTTTGTGTCATCGATGACACAAGCTTGATCAGCACAGTATTCGTGCACCTCGACCAAGGCATTTTTTAATAGATAAATAATAGGATTAAACCAGAAAATGGCCTTGAGTAATTCTATTATAAGCAAATCGATACTATGCAACTGTTTTGAATGAATTGACTCGTGCAAAAGAATCTGCTTATTTTCTGTCTTCGAAAGAATTGACGGATTCAGAAAGACATAATTAAAGAAAGAATAAGGCGAGAGTGCTTGTTCCAAATAAATCAAGTTCAAATCACCTTCTTTTTTTATTTCATTGGCTCGAATGATTTTAAAAATTGAAACTAAATTTAAAATTAAGCGACCTAAAATCGTTAAAACACCAAGGCTATATAGAAGTGTCATCCAAAAAGTAGAATCAAAAATAGTCTCCTGCGAAGAATCAGAATCTACAACAAGTAATTGATCTTCGATAGAGTTTTCAAATTCCCAGACAACCTGATTCACTTTAGCCAATTTATCATGTTCAATCGTAAAATTAATTGAGGGCAGAACTAAAGAAAACAGAATGGCAGCGAGTAAATAAATGCGATTCCTCTTGACGTGTGTTTCCTTTGCCAATACAAGCTGATAGAAGCCATAAAATAGGGCAAGGCACAGACCTGATTTGATTGAATATAGAATAAAATCAGTCATCTGGGTTAGCTTTCTTATTTTGAATTTGCTCTTCGATTAAAGCTTTCATTTCTTCCAACTCACTTAAAGACAAGTCTTGTTCTTTGGTAAAAAATGAAGCAAAACCTTTCGCTGAGTTATTAAAGAAACTTTTTATCATTCCTGACATAAACTCACGGGCGTAAACTTTTTTAGGCACAATAGGAAAATACTGATTGGTTTTACCAAAGGTTTCAAATCCAATAAATCCCTTTTTAACCAGAATCCTAATCACAGTAGCAACAGTTGTATTAGCTGGTCGTGGTTCAGGAAATTCTGATACAATATCTTTAAGGAAAGCTTTTTCTAACTTCCATAAATATTGCATAATTTGTTCTTCTGCTTTCGTCAATTCTTTCATAATTCAAACATACAACTAAATAACTAGTCGTGCAACTATTTTTATAGTTCAACTTTAATGAAATATAATTTATCCAGGAAATACGCGAAAAAAAAAAGGGCTGTCGATATTGAAATCGACAGCCCTTTTAAAATTTATATGAATTTAGATTTACATCATACCTGGCATACCACCACCCATTGGAGGCATAGCAGGAGCTTCAGCTTCTTTTTCTTCAATCAATACACACTCTGTTGTTAAGAACATACCTGCAATTGAAGCAGCATTCTCTAGAGCAA
>NZ_JBFFKR010000414.1:0-2250 GCF_041555295.1 Ancylomarina sp.
TTGCACCATTAGCATCTTCTCTCCAGAAATGTTGCCACGAATAGCCACCTACAAGATCAATTTTTGAATCAAACTGCTCTAAATCTTTTTTATAATTTAAATAGAATTCAACCAGTTCGTTTTTCTTTTCTTGTGAATAAGTCTTTTTAGAACCATTTCCGTTATTGGATTCAGTCCAAGCAGATGCAGCATCCTCAATGACATCACCTTCTGATTTTGAATAATCGTATGCCACATTCAAGTTGGCTCTAAGCTCAGGTAGGAAATGGAACTTATAGTCCAATTGAGTATTACCAATGAAACGTTTTACTTCAGAGGTGTTACTTTTTTGATTTAAAAGAGCCAATGGATTTGTAGGTGCCAATACGTCTCTAACATCACCATTGAAGTAAGTATAGTAGTTACCGTATTTGTCGTATTTAGTGTCGTCTGATTTTACAGGTCGGCTTGGATCAAATGCAAGGGCACTACCTATTGCTCCTGTATCAGCAAAACGATTCTTAATATATAAACCTTTTGCGTTAATGTTTACTTTCAAGTGATCTTCAAAGAAAGTTGGATTTAAGGTTAGCGCACCCGTGTAACGTTCCAGATTTGAGGTTTTTAAGATGCCTTCCTGATCAGTATATCCAATAGAAACACGGTAAGGTGTATTGTATTCTGAACCAGAGAAGTTAATGTTGTGGTCGTGACTGATTGACGTTTCAAAGATTTCCTTTTGCCAGTTAGTATTTTCTGTGCCTAACAGATCAATTTTGTCAGGGTAATATTGTTGAATGACTTCTCCTAACTCATCGGTATTAAGTAGATCAATTTGTTTTGCAACCGTGTTTATAGAAACATTTCCAGAGTAATTTACTTTAAAATCCTGTCCCTTTTTACCTTTTTTGGTTGTTACAAGAATAACACCATTAGAAGCTCTTGAACCATAAATCGCTGTTGCCGAGGCATCTTTTAATACGGTAAATGATGCAATATCGTTCGGATTAATCGTGTTTAATGGGTTACGCATACCCGAAACGGCATCACTACTTATAGGCACACCATCAATTATAATCAGTGGATCATTACTGGCAGAGAGAGAGGATCCTCCTCGAATACGAATGGTTGAACCAGAGCCTGGAGCACCTCCTCCTGAAGTAATGGTTACACCCGGCATTTTACCCGTTAGCAGTTCTTGAGGTGAAGAAATGGATCCTTTATTAAAGTCATCTGAATTAATAGCAATGACAGAACCAGTTGCATCTTCTTTTTTAACCTGTCCGTAACCAATTATCACAACTTCGGAAAGGTTTTCGACGTCCGCACCTAAAACAATATTAAATTGAGTTTGATCGCCAACCAGTATTTCCTGACTTTTGTATCCAATGAATGAAAATACTAAAGTGGAAGAGGCATCGGCATTGATGGAAAAGTGACCATCTATATCGGTACTTGTACCTGTAGTAGTCCCTTTAACGACTACAGAAACACCTGGGATTCCCATGCCATCGTTTGCGTCAGTGACTGTACCAGTTACTGCTTTTTCCTGAGCTCGTATTATGGTAAAAGAACAGACCATAACCAGCAAGAGAAGCAGTTTTCTGAACATGCTAATGTTAAGTTTCATAAATATAAGTTTAATGTAAATAAGAAGTTTGAGATAATGATGGCTTTGAGGTAGAACTTCATTTTAAATCGTTTTCGATAAAAGTACTGACCTGTTCCATTATTCTATCCTGTTTTTGATTTAGTAAGCCTATTACAATTATTGAACTCAATGTTTCCGACTATGAATCTTCCTTTTATTGTAAATTAGTTGTTATCTAAATCTAATATTAGCCTTAATTATTTCGGTCATAAAGGTAAAAGCGCGTCATTAATCATTTAATTGAATGAATATGAAAGAGCTCTTAAATCGTCGCAAACGTCACCGCAAACGCGTGATATTTTAATATGCATATGTTTAAATATGTGTATCGGGTGTGTGCTCAATATTAATTGTTGATTTATTCTTATATTTACGCTTGAAGGTGGGGAATCAATATCTTGTTAAAGTAATATTTTGCGGGTTATTAAGACCATATTGGAATATGTTATTTTAGTAAAAAAAGAAAATATATGAGAAGTGGACAGGTAACGATTAAGGATATTGCTAAAGAATTAGGTATTTCAGCTTCAACTGTTTCAAGAGCTTTAAAAGACCATCCGGATATAAGTGTGAAAACGAAAGAGGCGGTCAACGCTTTGGCTAAGGCCTGGCATTATAAA
>NZ_JBFFKR010000415.1:0-2234 GCF_041555295.1 Ancylomarina sp.
AGACCAGATACTTCATTTTCATTTAAAGGGAAGCTATCAATCATGAAAGAACTGATTTGATTACCAAACCCTAAAACCTTAATATCTAATGTAGAGTTTCTATACTTGAGGTTTGTAATATTCATTTCACCTTTAAGTTCTCTAGGAATAAAAGGGCTGATTTGAAGATGATCTTCCTTAAAATTTAAACCAAACAGGACTCTGTAAATGCTGGATAAGGAACCCGCGACACTCCAAAGTTGTCTGTTCGAATTAATTGCTGTTCCCTTAAAATCACCAGTCTCAGCCACCATATTTTCCTTATTGGTCAGAAATAAGGCCGATGATCTAATTAGAGATGCTAAACCATGTTTTACGGATTCGTCATTTTTAGTTTTCGTGGATGCCCAATTCCAATAGGCTTGTACAAAAGGCCAAATACTGTTGTTGTGATAAGGCGAAATATTTGGAATCTGAGGGAAGAAACAAGGCACACCATAAGGTAGTTGAACTGTATTCTTAATGATCTGCTTTTTTTGCTCATCATCCGCAATGTCGAAAAGGACACAAAGACTTTGGCCTAAGTTTTCCGTTCTATTTGAAAGCAAGGGTGAGTGCGAATTGTATTTAAATTGAGCATAGACCTTTTTGTCTTTTAACCAAAATTTATCATTAATGCTTTTCTTTAAGGCTTTGGATATATGTTGATATTTTTGAGTATCATGATTAAGTATTTTACCCATTTTAGATAAAACGACTAAGTTTTGGTAATGCACAGCCTGAGTGCTTAGCGAAAATGCACTATAAATATCTTTGGCATCCATCCAGTTAGGATAGCTTTGTTCTCTCCAATCGAGAAATGAAGATTCACCATTGAAAAGATGTTCATTATAATCCCAAACGACATTTAGATCTGTTTCTGTTGATTTTTTAATGATAGAATACGCTTTTTTAAGCCATTGTTTATCACCTGTACTGAGATAAATCTCCCAAGCAGCTGTAGACCAAATTATCCTATCCGAACTGATAGGCCAGGATCCACCTGTACCTGTATCTTGTATGATCATACCATTTTTAACCTTATGCATTAGGCTCCTTTTCGATACCTCAGGATTTGTAATGGCTAATGCTAAAATGACGCTATAACTAATATCTCGTGTCCAAACACCTTTCCACTTTTCTCCGGTATCAAATAAACTATCCTGATTAATATTTAACTCTAACTCCTCCAAAGACATATTATATATAGCATTTAGAATTTGAAAGTGAGAGTCAAACTTTGGATAGTGAGAAATATCTTTTGTGAGACGCCAATGAACTGTGTCATTTACTGTCTTTGTACTATCTGCAGGATAATTGGAAATAAGATGAGTTGAACTTAAAGCCTCTGCATAAAAGTCACCTTGTTTCACAGCATCTGGAAATACCTTATATTCTTGAGAATGATGTAAATTGGTTTGATTAAAATCACAACTGGAAATCAAAACAGAACAAATAAGTAAACTAAAGGATAGTATGAATGAGTAGGGGTGCTTCATAGTTTGGATTTAGTATCTGTTTAAAGATAATCGAAAATGATGAGCAAAAAAACTGTTTAAAAGCTTGAAGACTTAGAGAATATCTGATTTTTCAGAAGGAAGATCAATACTTGTTGAATCTACGATAAAAAATGTATGGATATATATTGTTTATAGGCAATTGTTTGTGATTATCGAAAGAATAGTGTCTGTTAACAAATATTAACAGTTAATTGATTGTTCCGATTCACCCATAATATACTTTTGAGGGTCTTAAGTAATAGAGCGCAGTAATTGTGTTCTCATTCACAAATGATAGAATAGACTGCAATAAATGAAGAAGCTATTTCGAAACACAATCTCAATTCTCCTGTTGGTTTTTTACCTGACAGGATTTTGTGGTTTAAATTTGTTGAAGCATAGTTGTGTCTCTTGTCATCAAGATGATTTTCATGTGATTTACGATTTAGGTAAATGTGGTGACGAAATGCACGTTTGTGAAGCCGACCCCCATCCACATGTTATACATTTTCATGGAAATACGTCTCATGTTCATTATTCATCAGTTCCTTGCTGTTCTTTGGAATTAATTTATCTGAAGAACTATCCCAAGACACTATTAAAGCAAGTTGTGAAATCACCTTTGATTTCTAGCCTTGATTTATTTTTATGTGCTGATTTACAATTGCATGATTTTACCAATGTCAGCATAGAGCAAAGAGCTGATTATTTGCAGAA